>JAFMBV010000198.1 GCA_017858255.1 Bacteriovoracaceae bacterium | reverse complement strand
CCTTTTGCCACTCCCTTTACAACTTTGTAAAGTTCTTTCCTACTCTCAAAATAATACTTCTGTTTATTGTATAAATCAAAATCACCTAATGCAGCCAACTCCTCTGCTTTATCTGTAGGACTAAACGCAGAAAGATCTCTAGAAAAAGCAATAGAAGGTTGTGTTTCTCCTGCATCTTTTCTAATTAAATTTATTAAATTTGTTGTATTTTTAAGAGCTAGCTCTGCATCTCTTTTTTCTTCTTGAGTAGCATCAGGCTGATTGCCAATTATATACGCACTTTCTACTTCATCTTTTTCAGCTTGAGAAAGTTCTTTTGGTATATTGTTGTCTATGATAGCCTGTTTTAGTTGATCAACTGTAACAATACTTCTTTGTTTTATTAGATCTTTTTCAGCTTCCTCCCGCATTTCTTTTGTATCTAATCCAGCCTTCTGACCTTCATAGCTAGTAATACCTCTAGGAGTTACTATAGGGGGTAAGAAATCAGTACGAAGTTCTTGTTTTCTAGTCTCTCTTCTTAGATCTTTAAATGATGTTGATTCACTAGGTCCTCTGATTATAGGTCTAGTAACAGCTTCAGTATCTTCTACAGTAGGTGGCACTACAGACCTATCTCCTTCTGTGTCATCTACAGTAGGCGGTGTTACGGATCTATCACCTTCTGTATCGTCTACAGTTGGCGGGGTTGTTGACTCAGGTCTAGGTTGTGGCATTTCCACATTTACATTCTTTTCTTCTTCTGAACGTTTCTTGTTTTCATCATAAATAAAGTTGCCTGATTCTTTATTTTGTTCATAATCTTGTGCCACAGATAACTTAGATGAAGTGGCTCTAGGCATAGTGTTTGTAATTACATCTACCATTACACTTTAGCTCCTTTTTTAAGCCTATCAATAAATCCGTTCTTACCATCTGGAATAAATCTTCTACGTCCGTCAGGCATTAATTCATTTGGATCTATGGGTTTCTTTTCATCATCATCCCCATCTATTGTAGGAATAATTGAGTCTCTCATAGCGTTATATCTTTTATTCGCATAAAGAACTTGTAATTCCCGCTTATCTAAAAAGTCATCAGATGCACTTCCCATAACTAAATTTATCTGATCAATTCTTTTCATTTTGCTTTCAAAATCATTTATCACTTCTTGCAATGTAGCTAATTCTGAAGTTTTAGCTTGGAATATTCTAGAAGAACCTAGCTTTCGTAACTGTACTTCAAAATCTTGGTTAGATAATCTTCCTGCTGGGTCTACCGCTCTAGCCATATCCGCTGCAAGGGTAATCATAATAGCTTCCTGTGCAGATATATTAGCCACATCTCGTGCAAAACCTAATGCACCGTCTTCTTTAAGTCGTTTTACAATTGCGGCTATAGTTTTAGCATTAGTATTTGGAGAGTTCTCTCCTCTACTAGATAACATATCCCCTATCTGAGAAAATGTACCAGTTGGTCCTACAATGTTTCCTATGATTGATTTTACAGTTTGAGCAATACCACTAGCTGTTCTTTCCCCCATCTTTAAATTTTTTAACTTAAGTAAGCCATCTCTTGTTCTTTTTCCTGCTGCATACTTTTCATTAAACTCAGTAGGTGTTATTCCTATTATTGCTTTTAGTTTATCTGCTGATTTTGCTATTCCTCCTATAACCCTCGTACCTTTTACTTGGCTCTGCTGTTGTAACAGGTCTGATTCAGGAACTCGTATTACTGACGCTAACGCATTTATTTTATCTGCGGGATTATCTCCTACAGCTTCATCTAGATATTTAAGAATTAAAGATTGATTTGCGTTTGTTAATTTTTTACCCGCACCTAAATGTTCTAGGTTGATGGCATGAAATAACATTCGGTAACTATCTCGTATCCTATTAGGAGTCGCTACTCGAACACCATTAGCATCTACTGTAACTTCACATATATTTACTGGGCCTTTTTCTAATTGATTTCTAAAATATTTAATAAACTTACTATGAGCATTAAGACCTACAAATCCATTCTTCTCTGCTAATCTACCCAAAGCTAAATACTTTTCATCTCCAGTTATACCATTATCTAATCCTACGATATCATCTTCATCTTGTAATTGATAGCTAAATAACGTACTCTCTTGCCCTTCGCCTATTCCTTCAAGATATATTGTATTTTTTGTATCTTTAAATATATCTTTCTTTTCTTTTTTCTTTGCGGCGTTTATCTTTGCATCGTATTCATTAACATCCTCACTAAGAATACCTGAGTCTCCAAGTAGTGACTCTAAAGAATATTGTTCAGAAGGAACTGGAAATCTAGTAAGTTTTTGACCTTCAGCATTCATAGTCTGTGCTTTACCAAAAGTATAGTCGCCAGTTATCCTAGTCCACTCTTTTATAAAACTTTCTTTTTCTAGGGGGTTCTTTTCTAGATGTTCTTTGAAAGCTTTTACATTTTCAGGTTTTAAAAAATGTTTTTGAGCTGCTGCAAAGTAGTATTCTGATGCAGCTAAAGGGTTTTTTCCAAACACACTTTTATCAAAGTAATTCTGATCGACGTCTATTCCATATGTACCTTGCCCTAACATTAACTTTTTTGCAGCTCCTATACTATTCATCTCTCCAGCTAATCCTGTAAGATCAATATCAAGTCTATCTGCTATACCTGTACCGAAAGGTCCAATACTAGGTCTATTAGTTACTTGCGTTTTAGCTTGTTTTAATTTTTCACCTAAAAATTTAGGAACAGGTTTACCCGCTTTAGCTGCTTCAATAGTACCTTGAAATAGCATATCCTGTAACCCAGCCAATCTTTGATCATCAGCAGCTCTTAATGTTTGCTCTCGTTCTATGTTTTTTTGAAAGCCACCAACGAGTCCCTGTACAAATGCTAAACCTATGCTCATATTGTTGCTTCCTCTTCTGTTTCTATCTG
>JAFMBV010000086.1 GCA_017858255.1 Bacteriovoracaceae bacterium | reverse complement strand
TCAGGTAAGCAAATTGAATAACTTCCATTTTATACTAATTTCAATATTTTTATATATAGATTGACCAAGTTTTTTGGCTGGTAGACCTATTCTCTTTAATAAAAGCTGACTTTTCCCATATTACGACTTTCTTCCTTTTATTAATTTTTTAGTGACAACATTATTGAGAGGAAGAGAGAATATCCCTTCGACTCTTGCGAATAGAAGTTAGAACGGAGGAACTATAGTGGAAAATGATGCTCAACCGTGCCCGAAGTGCCAATCACCTTACCCTTACCAGGATGCTCATTTATGGATCTGCCCTGAGTGTGGTCATGAGTTTTCTTTGGATGCCTTAGGGGATGGAGAAGGGGATGGAGTTATCAAGGATGCTAATGGTAACGAGCTCGCTGATGGAGACACTGTTACAGTAATTAAGGACCTTAAAGTTAAAGGTGCTTCAGGCTCTGTTAAAGTAGGAACAAAAGTGAAAAATATTAGGCTTGTTCATGACTCTGGGGATGGGCATGACATTGCCTGCAAAGTTGATGGTTTTGGCTCGATGAATTTAAAGTCTGAGTTTGTTAAAAAGGTGAATTAATCTTATTTTTCTTGATAAAATGGAAGGAAAATTTAAAACGCTTTCATTTATGTATGAAAAAAGTATCAGTAAATTTGCCTTAATTTTTTTTAATCCTCTCCGCTTATTTCCTTCTCTGAATCATGGAATTAAACAAAGCCTAAAGATATTCTTATGTAATTTCAGCTAGATAGTGTTTCTTTATTCAGAAATTTGGAGGATCGTGCCAGAGCACTGGGGAGGAGCCAATAATGTGAATTTTGAGATTTTTAACATTTTTTACTAAGACTTATATATGCCTAGCTTTTTATAAAAAAGGGTGTTACTATAACTTTGTTGAAGGCGTTTATTTGGTTCAGTTTACAATAATTTCCCTTAGAAGTTGTCTGTTTTTCTTGTCTAATTAATCATCGTCACATTTTATTTATTCAGATTTTCCATATCGGAGAATCTATTTTCTAAGTAGGATTTTTATGAGTACTGGTAAAGTAAAGTTTTTTGATGAAGTTAAAGGTTTTGGATTTATTACTCCTGATGATGGTGGTAAGGATCTATTCGTTCATATGACTGGTATTGTTGGTGGTTACATCAATGACGGTGATGCAGTTGAGTTCGAAGTTGGTGAAGGTCAGAAAGGTCCTTGTGCCGTTCAAGTTAAAAAAGTTTAAGTATCGAAAGGGCCTTTAGGGGCCCTTTTTTTTTAGGTATACATCAAGTTTTCCTCCCTCCAATTAAAAAATTTCTTTCTTCTTCCCTCCGGTATGGGTCCAAGACGACATTCTAAAAATCTAGATAAGCAATTCGGATACAGAATCAATAAAATTGAAAATAAACTTTCTCAAAAATATCGTGAATACGATCTCTATGAGAGGCCTGATGAGAAGAAAAAACACTTTCCCGGTTGTGAGGCATGGATAGGGCTAGATCCAGGAGCCCTTCAAACACCTTATAGTGAGATTTTCCATGCGTTTAATTTTTTGAAAGATTTCAAAGTTGATCGTATCGTGGATATTGGCGCTGGGTATGGTCGAGTCGCATTCGTTATGAATGCTGTATTTCCATACTGTGAATTTATTGGCTTTGAAATAGTTAAGAAACGTCAGGCTGAAGGCCAAAGGGTCTTTGATAACATGTGTTTCCCAAATAGCTCCCTTGTTAATGAAAATGTTCTAAATTCAGCTTTTGAGCTGCCATCGGCAGACATCTACTTTATCTATGACTTTAGTGAGTCTGGAGATTTAGATATTATTTTGAAACAACTAGATCGAATTAGAGCGCATCGTAGCTTTTACTTAATAGCCAAGGGAGATCGTGTTGCTTCTCTTATGGCCACAAAGTACGCGTCTTACAAAAATTTATATGAAGTAAAATCACATACAAGTCTGACTGTTTTCACGTCTTAAAAAAATTCTTAATTTTCGTTAAGATTAGGGCACTAAAGGGAAGTCGCTTCTCTGGCCTCTTCGATCCATTCAAGCATTAATTGAAGCTCTTCTTCATTGAGTCTTTCTCTCGGATCTGTGGGCATTTCTCCAGAGAGTGATACTTTATAGATTAAGGAATCTGTAGGCTTTTGCAGATCAATATATTTTTTCTTTTTAATAAGTTCTTCAAGTTTTTCCATGTCACCGAAGTTACCTCGATTATTGCCATTTCCATGGCATCTAAGGCACTTTTGAGAAAATAGTCTTTGAACCTTACCAGTTAGAGTGTCCTGAAAGAATAGTTCTTGGTACTTCTCTTCAATGCGCTCATGTTCTTGAATGAGAGGGTTTACCCAAGCTAGAATATCGCGCTGATCTTTTTTAGAGATTCTTTTGAATGGGTAGACGATTGTATAACTCTTAAGAGGCATGGTTTTATCTAATACTGCCGCTTTAATTGCTTTTAAGAGAGTCAGTTGAGGTGGATTTCCCTTCGCTTTTAATGGATATGTTTTGGCCATATCTAAAGCAGCGAGTCCTTCAGTCTGATGCTTTTTGACAGGATTTATTCGAGGAAACACTCTGCCATATATAGGCAGCTTTTCTCGTGAATCATGGCAATCGTAGCACTTTCGTTTTATAATTTTTTTGATTGGCTGAAAACTTGACCTTGCTTCTATGGAAAGGTTTTCTAGATCTTCCTGATAACCTTCTCTAAGTTTCCTAAAATATTCTTCATACTTTCCATCATCTTCTTCTTGAGGCTTCAAGGTCTCTTGAAAATTCAGGGCCTTTTCCCTGAAGAGAAGGGGCCCTGTTTGAGGAAGGCAGCTTTGAAGCGTTAAAAGAATTAGTGGCAGAAGGACTAACATGACACTTTCTATCACAAAGGAGCTCAGGCTACCGAATTTTGTAAAATAGATACTTCGACAAGCAGGTAACAATAAATATTGTTTTCACGCCTCCCAAAACATTAACAACCGTTAAGCTCAAGCAAGAATTGTGGCAATCTTTTCACTTCCTCAAATATCCATGAATCTCATTTACAATATGCCTAATATTAATTGTTTAGGTTTTAAATTATGGACTCAGAAAATAAGTTTAAAAGGCGCACCTTTCTTAAAAACTCAGTAAAGGGTGCTGGTCTTGGCTTAAGTATATTAAAGGCACCGGCCATTATTGCTCAAAAAACGCCAACTCTAAGAGTTATGGGAACTCATGTAACTCTTCAGGAAGAGCTTAGGAAAAGAGCGATGAAAGATTTAAAAATTAATATTGAATTTCAGCCAATGGGTAGAGCTGCTGTTCTTCAAAAGGCCTCAGCGCAGCCAGAGAGTTTTGATCTTTATGAGCAATGGTCAGACAGCATAAATATTCTTTGGCAAGCAAGGGCTATTCAGCCGATTGATACGAGCCGTTTAGAATATTGGAAAGAAATTAATGATCTTCCTAAAACTGGACGAATATCTGATACCGCTAAGATGGGAGCGGGAGATTCTCCTAATAAGATTCTATTTGCTCAAAAGGATGGAAGTTTAGGTTCCAAAGATACTGGTAAAGTTAGCTTCATGCCCTATGTACATAATGTCGATTCCTTTGGATACAACACTTCTAAAATTCCAAAAGGAATTGCCTATGAAACCGAGAGTTGGTCTTGGCTCTTGGATGATAAGTACAAAGGGAAGGTTGCTCTAATTAACGCTCCTACTATTGGTATATTTGATGCGGCCTTGGCCGCACAAGCAAGTGGTCTTATGACTTTTAAAGATATTGGAAATATGACAATCTCCGAAATCGATAAGCTCTTTCTTATTTTAAGAGAGAAGAAGCAAGGGGGCCACTTTTCTGGTTTTTGGACCTCTGTTCCTCAAAGTGTAGATTATATGGTCAGTGAGAGAGCGTGGCTTGAGAGTATGTTCTCGCCTGGTGTTTCTATGTCAAATGGAAAAGGTGTTCCTGTGACTTATGCTTCACCGAAAGAGGGTTATCGTGCATGGTATGGGGTTATGTGTTTGTCCTCAAAAACGAATGGTCACGTCAAAGATGCTGCTTATAAATACATGAACTGGTGGCTCTCTGGTTATCCGGGGGCTTTTATTGCTCGTCAGGGGTATTACATTTCTAATCCAGAGAGATCAAAAGCTTTAATGTCAAAAGAAGAGGGCAAGTTTTGGTATGAGGGAAAAGCGACCAACATGGATTTATTAGGCACAGACGGAAAGGTGTCTATTAAAGCCGGAAGTCTTCGAGATGGTGGGTCATATGTGAAACGTTTTTCAAATATAGCGGTATGGAATACGGTTATGGACAACTACGATTACTCTTTAGACAAATGGTATGAGTTATTAAATACATAATGAAAGAAAGTAATATCGTAAATAAATTCTCAATTAAACTGAAAATTGCCTTAGGCTTTGGAATTTTAATTACCTTATTTGTTCTAGAGTTTCTTTTCTCAGCAATGTCCCTTAATCGTATTGATGAACGTGTTAATGGTTTATCAAACTATTCGGAGATAACGGCTAAAATTTTACAGGTAAATAAAGACATTTCTGAAGTTCAACGGCTTGTTTTAGTTTATGGACAAACTGGAAGTAACTCAGTTTTTTTAAAATTAGAAAAGTTATTTGGAACTATGCTTCTTGAGATCGGTGATCTTCAAGATGAACTAAGTGGAGATGAGTTTGATAAGGATTTATTGAGTCTCGTCTCTGTTGCAGATCGCTATGGAAGTAATCTCAAAAATCTAAAAATCCTTCATGATGAAAAGGTAAAACAAACGAATCTATTGCCAACATTAATCTTTGAGAATGGGCTGCAATTAATCTTAAAAAAATTAAAAGCTAAAGATAGTAGAGAGCATGCACAAGGTTTATGGTACGGCATTAACTTTCATTTCTCACAGTTTTTAATAAACAAGAATTATAAATCAAGAAAAAAGATTAAGAACAAGCTTACTTTACTAAAGAATTTATTAATTGACTTAAAGGCGTTTGATAAAGAAATGGCTGAGACTTTATCCGAGCTACAGACTATTTTCAATAAGGGTATTGTGGCAAGTCGAAATTACTCGACTTTAGTAAACGTTATTATGTCAGGAGACGCTACAGAGTTTACAATTCTAGCTAAAAGATTAGAGGATACTATCTTAATAAAGTTAGAAGAGAAAAAACAAAGTAGCGAGGAAGAAATAGCGTACTCTCAGAACCAAATTATAATTACGCTAATTGCTTTTATTCCTGTGATTATTTTGATGATCTATTTTTATAATATGAATATATCAAATGCACTTATACGCATCTCTGATACGTTTGAGAAATATTTGAGAAATGACTTTAAAGATGAGGTTCCAGGATTAGATCGTGAGGATGAAATTGGAACGCTTGCTAAGGCTGCGAATAATTTTAAGTTCTTAAGTTTTCAATTCCAAGTTGAGAAGGATAAAGCCGAGAAATTGGCGCAAACCAAGTCTGATTTTCTTGCAAATATGAGTCACGAAATTAGAACACCAATGAATGGTGTTTTAGGGATGATATCGCATTTAAGGGATACCTCTTTGACTATAGAGCAAAAAGAAATGCTTGATACGGTCACTTCATGCGGTGATAGTCTCTCAATGATACTCAACGATATTTTAGATTTAAGTAAAGTGGAGTCTGGTAAGTTAGATCTTGAAATGAGGGCCATTAATCTTGAAAAACTTCTAAAGGAACTTCGCTTTCTCTTTGGGCCCCTTGCTGCTGAAAAAGGTCTTAGTTTTCAATGTGAATTTATTTCGGAAGATAGGCCTGAATTTGTAAAAGGTGACGTTACTCGAATGAAGCAGATTCTGATTAACCTTTTAAGTAATGCGATTAAATTTACAGATAAGGGTGAAGTTAGCTTAAGTGTAGAAACTAAGTTTCAAAATAAAAGCGTAGCAATATTAGAGTTCACGATTAGAGATACAGGTATAGGCATTCCCAGTGAAAGTATGGAATCAATATTTGATCAATTCAGCCAGTCTGACTCTTCCACTACCCGACGATTCGGAGGAACCGGACTTGGTCTTTCCATTTCTCAAAAATTAGCGAATTTAATGGGATCTTCTATTTTCCTTGAAAGTAAGCCGGGCGAAGGTTCGGCCTTTTCGATAAAATTAGAATTAGAGTTACCTACTCAAAAAGAAATAGACTCTTTCAGTATTGATCTGGAGAAGGACAATTATCTTCATTTTGGTGGACACTGTTTAGTTGTTGAAGATAACAATATTAACATAAAGGTTTTAACAAAAAGGCTTGATAAGCTTGGTATTTCTTACGATGTGGCCGTAAATGGGCAAGAAGCTTTGGATTTAGCCGATAGCAATCTCCATGATTGCGTCTTAATGGATCTTCAGATGCCTGTCTTAGATGGCCTTTCTGCAGCTAGAGAGCTAAGAAAAAGAGGATTCGATAAACCTATTATTGCGATGACTGCTAATGTTCAACAAAGTGACAAGGAGGCTTGCTTCAAGGCCGGAATGAACGACTTTGTCGCAAAGCCGATTAAAAAAAATGAATTGATCGCTGCCTTAAATAGAAATCTGTTAAAGAGATCAGCATAACTTTTTAGACTGAATTAGTCGGCTACTCGCAGTTTTAGATAGTTACATGTCTTTTTTTATATTTGTTTGTCATTAGTTTCTTGCATGAAAGTCTTTCTCATTAATATCTAGGATTAACCGAAAAACTTACATGAAATTAAAAGTCGGAAGAACAATTAATCATTCTCCATTTATAAGTCTCGAGTCTGTTACCGCGAAATTTTCGCCGTGTAATGAGTTTCGCTATAATTTAAAATTTGAATACCAGAATACTGATAAAGGGGACACCGTGTGTGTTATCCTCATGAATCCAAGTGCGGCCTCTCCAGAGTTTGCTGATAACACTATCCGGCGAGTAGAGGATTGCATCAGGCTCTATTTTAAGGGAGCTAAGAAGGTCTTTATTGTTAATTTATTTGCAAGACGTGGGATGAACCCAAAAGATATTGCCCTTCTTTATAAAAATGAAGGCCATGATGCTGTAGTTGGTCCTAAGAATGATAAGTATATTAAAGAGGCGATTCAAAGTTCTGATCATATCGTATGTGCTTGGGGTGGCCCAAGTGGTATCGATAAAGACTTGCATGATAAGAGAGTTTCAACTGTCGAGAAAATGATTGCCGCTGGCCAAGGGCGCAGTCATGTCTTCAGAGTTTTTGGAGGTAAGTATCTTCCGGATGCCCCTCATCCGCTTCATGGGCGAATATGGGGCAAAAACTATAAATTACACCTGATACCATTTAGTAATACTAAAAAGTGGGCAGCCTAAAAAAGTCTTAGCTACAGAAGTTTGTTTCAAACTGGATTTCGTCTAAGTTTTCTTCTGTTACTGGTACATTATTTACTTCAATAACTTCATGGCCACGATCAAAAAGATACAGCTTTAAGTTTACAGTTTCTCCAATAGTAACTCCAAGAGCTGCCATTGTTTCAACAAAGTGCTCGGCCATTTGGCACTTCCAGGCTTTTCCATATAGGGCCTTGGCCTCTTTGATGATTTCTTTATATCCCTTTCCATTGATTTCAACGATGAAGTGAGTTTTGTCTTCATCGAAATAATCAATATTTTCAACTTTAATGAAGTTTCCCCAGCCGAGAAAGAGGCCAAAGTCCATATTGGTAAAAGGTGTTCTTTCTTGGGCCTGAGCGCCTGAAACTAGTAAGATTCCGAAAATAGTCATAATAAGTATATTTTTCACTGTAATCCTCTTCTTTTACGCATTGTTTACGAGACTTTTTATAAGTGATAAAAATTTGGGGTGTCAAACTACTATATAAGTTTTCTAAAATTTATCTTAGGTTTTCTTCTTTGTCTAAGTCAGGGCTTGGTTTGGTCACAGACTATAGAGAGCGAGATTTCACCAGAAGAGATTACTGTTACTGGCAATAGGAGCTGGGATACGGGTCTTATTGATGCCCCAGTGAAGGTTGAAGTCTTAAATAAAGAATACTTTGAAAAACAACAATATCAGGACTTATCTCAAGGGATTTCGGATATCCCTGGTGTGAGCACCGCTAATACCGCTCGGAGGTCAGGCTCCAGATCTGCTCTTATCCAAGGATTTGGCGAGAATAGTGTTCTTGTTATGATTGATGGCACCCCGGTTTCTCAAAATAGCTCCTTTGGGTTCGACTTATCTCAGATATCGACTTCAGACATCGAGAAAGTTGAAGTCATAAAGGGGGGAGCATCTGCTCTATATGGTTCACAAGCGATGGGTGGGGTCATTAATATCGTTACGAAAAGACCTGAAAAGAAGACAAAGGCAGACCTTGATATCTCAACTTCTCAAGCGACGAGTGGAGATAGTGGTCTTGGTAGGAATATTCAATTTAATTCTACGGGCCAATTTAAAAAAATTGGTACTAAACTGAGTTTTTCGTATCGAGATCAAGAAAGCTTTGATTTGGACCCACTGACGATCGGTCAAGAGGGTGTCGCCTTTGAAAAAATGCACGGTTCGCTTTACTTAGAAAAAAAGTGGCGAAATATAAAGTTTTTTACAAATTATATGCTTCTCATTGGCAGTACGACTTCTAAAAGCTCAAGGCCTTATAGTTCAAGTGCTTTTGGTCCCAGTATTAATGAAACGGATACGACCACCCAAAATATAAAACTTGGAGTGGAAACTAGTATTGGAAAAGGCTCGCTTAGAGCTTTATTAAATTATGAATCCACAGTGGATAAGCTTAATCTTAATGACAACCCAAATACTCCATTTGTTGAAACACTGAAGAATACTAACTTTGAGGCCAGAAGGTTTGATCTTATCTACAAGGACTTCAAGCTTGCTAATCATGACCTTACTTTTGGCCTACTGGTAAAAGAAGATGAGGTGAATCAACAGACTACAACCCAAGCTGTTGAACAAATCGTGGTGAATACTATTGATATTGATCAACAAAAAATTCGATCTTATGAGGGTTATATTCAAGATACCTACTTTTGGCGTAATTATGAAGTTAGTCCAGGGGTACGCTATCAATATGACGATAACTTCGGCTCCTATGCAGCTCCGAAAATAAACATTTCTCATTATGGTGATTGGAAAGACGTAAGTTTTAAGAGTTGGGTCACTGTTGGTACTGGCTTTCGTACTCCATCTGTTAAAGAGCGTTTCTTCACTCTAGATCATACAAGTGTTGCTAACTATATTGTTATCGGAAATGAACAATTAGAACCTGAAGAATCATTAAGCTTCCAAGTTGGAGAGGAGATTAGCTTTAACAAAAATTATTCGCTCCATACGAATCTATTTTTAAATAGAGTGAGTAACCTTATTGATACTGTTGAGAAGGATACGGGCACGAGTAGCCGCTTATTCACCTACGATAACTTCGATGAGGTGATTAGCCGTGGAGTGGAGCTTGGATTAAAAGGTCAACTCTCAGATTCCCTTTCTGCTAGGCTCAATTATACCTACAGTGAAACGATTAATCAGAAGACAAATCTTCTTTTGGCCAATAGACCCCTTCACGTTGGTCTTTTCTCTTTAAGCTATAATTTAGATCAGAGATGGAAACTGCAATCATTGGGACGCTTTTTTGGGGCGAAATATGTTGATAATGAAAATCAGGATACTTCTCCCCAGTATTCAGTTCTCGACCTTAGAGCAAGTTATCAATGGAATAAGAGACTAAAAATTTATTATAGTCTTAATAATGTATTGAATACGACAAGGGTGCCTTTACAAGACACGGTCGTGCCTGTCGTCGATGACAGGCCTGCTCAAGGGAGACAAATATTTGTTGGCCTAAAGATGGAGGTGTTATGATTTATTTAATCCTTCTCCTGAACTTTATAATGTTCTCCTGCCGTCAAATAGTAGAAGTAGAGGCGCCACAGAAAATAACGGATATTAGGGCCTTTATTAAAAAGAGCTCTCCTTATGTAAAAGATGAGTCTTTGGACATATTTCTTACAAAACCCTGGTACACCTATGATGAAGCCAATCATATCATTTGGCCGATCTTTCAAGTCTATAGTCTAAAAACGAAGAGCAAATACTATAAAATGCAGGTCATCGATTATTATGACGATAATTCTCTTCCGGGCTTTTATACATTAAGAATAAAAGAAGAAGGGAATCAAACTTATTTATGGGACTTTGAGGCCAAAGGCTGTGGCAATGTTTATACAAATCTCGATTACAAAGACTGTCAAAAGAACCCTCAAAAAAATATTTATACCTATTTAAATATGAGCACTCGCTCTAGCTGGAAAATGTCAGAGGCCGAGGCTAGACTCAGGAATGACTGGGATATTGCCTTCAATGGTACAGAAGTCAAAATTAACTCTGGTGACCGTGGTCCAGGTGATTCTAGGATTGGTGATTTGTATCTTTACGAGGGCTTTTTCTTTAACGAGGCAGCTGACTTTCAAGAGATTGCGGAAGTCTCTTTTTCAGATAAAGGAGAGAGGTTCTTTGGTTTAGACCTGGATTTGAGAAATGTCGCTTTTGCCTTGCCTCCAGGGATTGATAGGGTTGTTTATGAACCATATTGGCATGATGTGAGCGGGAATCTTTTTAAAGCAAGGCCAGAGTCGTGGTGGATTTTAAAAGGCGGTAAAGAAAAGTCTTTTTATAAATTTCATATCTCTAGTATTAACGAAGAAAAGCTTGTTGATACTATTTCCAGCACCATTGAATTTGAATTTTACTCCCAAGGTCCAGAAGATCAGGAGTTTAAGAATGTTATTCAACAGTGGAAACTTCCGACCTTTGATTCTGATACACGACTCATTAAGTGGTGTTTGGACTTTGAATCTAAAGAGGTAATTGATTGTTCGAGGAATGATTGGGACCTACTTTTGAGTGTCTCGAGTAGAAGAGGAAGGAGAAGATGGCGAATCAATGTCAATAAAGGTGCCATTGGTCCTTTGAGTTTTGAAGAAACTCAAGTCATTAGTAGCGGTCAGACTCCCTAGTTTTAACGCGGCGTTCTCGGCAAGAAATAAATTTATTTTCCTCGAACTTTCTTATCCACCTGAAATTATTACAAGGTTATTTTAGTGTCTTGTTGGCCCTAAATTTTGCATTTACTAGTGGTCCCTGGCCCGATAGACCTATCTTCAATAATTCTAAATTCCTGGGTAACTTATGAAGTTAATACTTTTATTTCTTTTTAGCCTTCCAACTTTCTCCCAAACGACAAGTACTTCGACGCAAGTACTTGATGCTCCTGACAGTCCGAGTAGTGAGTCTGGTAGTGGCAGTGGGTTTGAAAGAGTTGAAGTTACAGGTTCTCATATTCGTAAAATTGATGTTCAAGGTGTTGCCCCACTGGACACAATTTCAAGTGATGAATTCTTAAAGTCAGGAAGTATTGAAGTTAGCCAGGTTCTTCGCGAAGACCCGGCCTTTGAAGCAGTTTATGGAAATGTCGGTCATGTTAGATTTCGTGGTCAACACGCTGGTAACGTTCTTATCCTACTCAATGGTTTGAGAATGCCGAAATTGAATGGTGGTTACTACACTTCAGTGAGAAACCTTCCCACATCAGCAATTAATCGCATTGAAATGCTTAAAGATGGTGGCTCTGCCATTTATGGTTCAGATGCGATGAGTGGAGTTATGAACTTCATTACGAAGACAGATTTTGATGGAGCTAACTTTGGTGTTAGTACCAGTGTCCCGGAAACTGGAATTGGCGTTCAGAGAAATGTTGAGGGAACATTTGGTAAAAACTTTTCTCGCGGAAATATTATGGGAGTTATTCAGTATGAAGAGACTGATGGTTTCCTCGAGACTGATCTTGGAAGTATAAACCGTGCAGATGGTCTTACTCCGGTTAAGACAAGTAATGTAACACTTGGCCAAGGTGGTAGCGCAATCAATGTCGGTCCAGCTTGTGCGACAGGTGTCTGTGAGACAGATCCTCTGATTTTTGATCAATCAAGACCAGATAATGAAGATATCAGTGCCCTTCTTACAGGAGCCTATAGTTTTGGTGATACAAAGGTATCCTTTCTCGGTCTTTACAATAGAAAGAATGTTAACCGTCTTGAAAATCCTCTAACCCTTGATTGGACTAATAACTCATCAAGAGGTGGAGAAAATAATGCCATTAACTTTTCTGAAATGGCGAATAGCTCTTACAGAACAGATATTTCAAATGCTGGTATCGTCACTAATGGTTTCGTTGATATTAAAGGAAATCTTGTTGACGAGCTTGGTGACTATGTCATTGAAGCAAAAGAAAATAATTATAATCTTCAAGCCGCTGTTAGTGGTTTTATTGGGCTCGACTGGGACTGGAAACTACTCAGTAGTTATTCTATTGCCGACTTTGAGGAAAGAGTTATCGGTGGTGAGGCAGACCAAAATAAATTACGACAAATGTTCTTGGAGGGACGCTTTAATGTCCTGGCGGATCAGGGAGCAAAGTCTGATTTAAGCGAGGCCCTAATCAATCCTGTTTACCGAAATACTGGTGAAATGTTTACGAATAAGCTTATATTCTCTGGTGAGATTGGTCCTGTAAGTTTAGCTGTTGGTACAGAGTTTCAAGCTGAATCGTTTGAATTTAACAATGATCAAGCGTTAGTCGATGGCTCTTCACTGGCGAGGACAACAAGAAACTTTTCTGGAAGTCGTACCGTACGCTCTGGATTTTTAGAGCTTGCTATTTTTCCTACTTCAGAACTAGAGATTCAATTAGCAGGTCGCTTTGATAGTTATTCTGATGTTGGAAATACTGCTAATCCAAAACTTGCTGTTGCCTACAGACCTATAAAAGAGGTTCTTGTTAGAAGTAGTGTTTCTACTGGATTCAGGGCACCTGGTATCACGGATATTTATGCTGGTGAAGAAACGGGTGTAACAAGATTAAGAGATGCAGTTGACTGTAGCACTAATGGTAATTGTGGTTCTTCTTTTTATGATGTCACTACTTATACGACACCAGAAATCAGCCCTGAAAATGCAATGACTTATTCTTTTGGCACTGTTGTACAGCCTTTTAAAAGAACAACGATTTCAATTGATCAGTGGAACTTTGATGGAGAGAATACTCTTACTGCATTAAGGGCAGGAGACTACACTGAGCTTGAGTCTCTTCAGGGAGCTGGAGCATTGGCTTCGGTCGGGGCACAGATTAGTCGTGATGCTAATGGTAAAATCGAAAGTGTAAGGATGCCAAGAGTTGTTAACCTCGGTCAACGAACTCTTCGAGGAGTCGACGTCTCAATTAACTCTGATGTTGAACTGGGTAACGGCTTTGATTTGATGGCAGGATCCGGTATGTCTTTTATCTTTGAGAGAAGTGAGCAACGTTTCTCTTTTGAGCAAAGGGAAGAGAATCCAGACTCTTGGAAGAACAGGGCCTATGTAGGACTTAGCAATGACTATCACTTTATGAGAGTTTCGATGCTTACAGTTTCAAAGCAATTGGTTGGTCGTGCTGCTTTCCAAGAAACATTACCTCAGTACTCTGAGTTCGATTTTTCTTATGGTTACACTGCTCAATGGGGAGGGCGTTTTAACCTCTCTGTTAAAAATCTTGCGAACACTAGACCACCAGCTCAAAATGATGATTATGTAACTTTTGGAAACCCTGATCGTAACTATTCTTCTTTCTCACCTCTTAGAAGAAGGTTGTACGTCTCATACAGCCAAACATTCTAAGGTCTCGGTTTAGTTTATGAAGATATCTATGAGGAGAGCATCAGCTGATGATGCTCCCTTTATCTACTCTTTAATTAACAAATTAGCCGAGTTTGAAAAGGCACCTGAGCAAGTGACTCTTACTTTGGATCAATTTCTCCAAGATGCCTTCTCTGATGATCCCCTTTGCTTCAGCCATATCCTCGAAAGTGATGGAACTCCCGCGGGTTTTACTCTCTGTTATTACCGTTATTCGACCTGGAAGGGAAAGTCTCTTTACCTAGAGGACCTCTTTGTGGAGCCCGAGTTCAGAGGGCAAGGTCTCGCTAAGCTTGCCCTAAAAACCTTAGCAGAGATAGCGGTAAGGGGAAAATGCGGGCGCTTTGAGTGGCAGGTTTTGGACTGGAATGAGCCCGCCATTAAGTTTTACCAATCGATTGGTGCAGACCTAGATCCAGAGTGGATCAACTGTAGACTTGAGGGCGAATCAATTTCCAACTTAGCTAAATAGCAATATAGATCGCCGGTAATAAGTATGAACTACCAGCAAATATTAAAAGAAGACCGATTATTGCTAAAAGGACCCACAAGGGTAGAAGTACCCACTTCTTCTGTTTAAAGATTTCTTTTACAATAACTTTTAAAAGCTGAGGAATGGTTCTTTTGCCTTTATCTTCTTTCATACAAATTATTTTCGATGACCATTGATGCTATGTCTAGTGCGATCTTTTCATGTCCAAGAGCGTTTGGGTGTATGGGGTCGACAAAGTATTTAAGTGGGTGATCCTTTGAATCTAGTAACTTAAAAGCATCAATATAAAAATAACCATTGTCGATGGAAAATTGTTCTAATTCTTGATTCATAAACTTTAGGTCCGCTGCAATTCTAAACTCTTCTAACTTAAGCGCCTTCTCTAGGAACTTCTGTGAATTGTTACAGTCTTTTGCCTTTCCTGCTCGAAGGGCCAGTAGATACCAGAGGTGACTGTTTTGTTCTCCTTTTTTATTTAAATGAGATTCAAGCTCCTGATCTGAAAGTTCATGTAGTAATTCAAGAGATTCCTCATTCATATAGCTGACTTGTGGTGAATCTTTGTAAGCATGGGCAGTATTAATAAAGATAATTGGTTTTTTGAAAACTTCTTGGATTTGTATAACATTCTCTTTGAAGGACTTGAAAGAGACTCTTCTTGGTGGGATCTTTGGAAATGTGACACAGCTTTTCTTTCTCATAAAACCGAGAACTTTTCTGTTTAAAAGGGATAGGGCATAAGAGGAATTAAGAATCTTTTCTCGGTTAAAATTAGTGGTTAAGAAGTCTTGAGTTAGCGCTTCTTTATCTGGATTAGAGGACTGGTAAAAGAAACGATGACGATCAATATCATTAACTCCATAAGCTACAACAATCAGATCTGGATCAAATTTTAATATGTATGGATGTTCTTCACTTAAAGTTTTTCCTTGATAACTTGAATAACCGATCTGGCTGGCGTTTAAAACTTCAACTTTAAGATTCTTCTTCAGGAGGAGGTTCTTTTTAAGAATATTAGAGTAAGTTTGTTCATCTTTAACACCCCAGCCAAAGGCAGAAGATGGTCCTAATACCAGTATCCTTAATGAATTGTCTTTAGTTGGAAGTTTGCCTCTGAAACTTTGATCATTAATAGAAACACTTTCGCCTATAAATTTACCTACATAGTTTTCAACTTGTATCCATGCATAAGTCTTGTCGGGTCTGAGTAGAACTTTTGCTTTATCTAGCCCATCACCAAAATGTTTTAGGTAATACAGGGAGGAATACTCAATGAGGAAAAGCCAAAATATAAAAGAGAGTGAAAGGATAAGTGACTTTTTCATGGGATAACAATTTTTTCTATCGTAGGTAGTAAATATTCTGCAATGGCTTTATGACCATGTTTGTTAAACATAAGAGCATCACCCCTAAAGTAGATTTCTGCCTTCCTTGGGGTTGTGCCTTTTGTTTTTCCGAGTTCCGTAAGCCAATTACTTTTAGACCAGAAGTCTTCAATGATTTCATCGGTTAGTTTTTTTTCGTTTATGGCAAATGAGGTATCTAGAAAGTATTGCCCTTTTTCAGGTTGGTTGAACTTCTTGTAGAGGTCTCTCCAAATAGCTTCTCGGTGGTGCCTTAAGTACA
>JAFMBV010000085.1 GCA_017858255.1 Bacteriovoracaceae bacterium | reverse complement strand
CTTCACAACTTTGATAATGTGAAAATCGCAACTGAAGTATTTTTAGAACCTAATGGTCTAGGGTTAAGCCAAAGAAAGGTTACCCTTTCTACTTCTGGACTTGTTCCCCAGATAAAAAAACTATGGGACTTTCCTCCCGTTAATATCGCAATTTCTCTGCATGCTGCACACAATGATATTAGAACTGAGCTCATGCCAATTAATAAGGCCTATGATTTAGACCGGCTCTTTGAGGCAATTAAATCTATTCCTTTAAAGGCGCACCGTCGTATCACATACGAATATATTTTAATTGATAGTTTCAATGACCGTCAGAAGGATATTGATAGCCTTCTTGAACTCTTGGATAAGAGAGAATCTAAAATAAATATAATTCCATTTAATGAATATCCCGGTAGTGAATACAAGAGGCCAAGTGATCAAAAAATCCGTTGGTTTCAAGAGTCACTAAATCAAGGTGGCTGTGTGACAACAGTTCGCACCACTAAGGGTGATGATATTTTAGCGGCTTGCGGCCAGCTTAAATCGATGGAAGAAAAATTGAACCTTTGGGAATAGTCTACTTAAATGGCCAAGAACGTAACTGAGGAGTTGCTGGCTCTGGGTTACTTGCTGAGGATGGATTTCTACCTTCTTCGTCCTTTTCCTCACTTTCTGAAGCAACATCTCTTTGTGAGACAGGAGCTTCTTCTACGCGATAACCATTTTCTCCAAATTCTTTAAAATCTTTTTCTTGGGCCACATTAACTTTAGGTGCAGCGTTTTGATTTTTCCATTTAAAGCTTGGTGCAACGTATTCATCTGACAGGGTAGAGAAGGCAAAAAAACTCATCAATAGGGTCAAAGTAAGGGCATGAGTAATTTTCATCTTTTTCCTCCTATACAGGGGCATGGTTCTACTTTTAATCGGTATTTGAAGACAAAGCTTTAGCAATAGACAAAGAGAGGGCATTAGTTGATCAAATTAAACAGGTAAAAAGAGCTAGTTTACGAGAAATCAATATTTTGGGAGACTATAACTGTCATTTTATCTCAATACTTTTAGGAGTAGCAGCTCATGCCACAAAGAAAAAATAAAGCGGTGCTTGGAATTTTAGTCGTCGTGTTTTTATCATTCGTTTTATTGATGATTTTTGCTTCTTATACAATGAAGAACCTTAGGTCAGATGATTCCTCTTTCAACGTGGGTTCATTTGGGAAAAAGGGAAGTATTGCTGTTGTTGAAGTTAATGGCGTAATTATGGACTCCAAAAACCTTATCGAGCTTGTTCACAAAGCTGAGAACGACAAAGGAACCAAAGCGATCATTATTAGGATCAATAGTCCCGGTGGTGCTGTCGGTCCGACTCAGGAAGTTTACGAAGAGATTCGAAGGATTGATTCTGCCTATGACAAAAGTGAAGGGAAAGAAGGTAAGCCCGTATACGCTAGCTTTGGCACAATTGCAGCTAGTGGAGGTTACTACTTAGGTGCTGCAACGAGGAAAATTTATTCCAACCCAGGAACTCTGACAGGTTCCATTGGTGTGATTATGCAGTTCATGGACCTCTCTCGTCTTTATGAATTTGCTATGGTTAATCAGCAAAATATTAAGTCTGGTCGCTACAAAGATGTTGGCCAGCCAAACCGTGCGATTACTCCCGAAGAGAAGGCCCTTTTAGAAGGAGTCATTTCTGGTGTTCATAAACAGTTTATGGACGATGTCTTACGAACAAGAAAAGGTAAGGTAAAAGGTGATCTAAATGAACTCGCTCAAGGACAAATCTTTAGTGGTGAACAGGCCTTTAACTTTGGTCTCGTTGATGAGCTAGGGAGTCTTTGGCAAGCAGGCCGTAGAATTCACGAGGAACTTAAGCTCGAAGGAGAGTTTGGTTTTAAGTTTATTGAGAAGAAAAAGAAAACAGGACTTTGGGCCCTCATGGATAATATTGATGAGGCAGTTACAAATTTAAGAATCTTAACAAGTAAAATGGGCTCTTCAATAGAAGCTCCTTCAATATTGTTTAAGTAATTAGAGAAGAGGAGAGAAGATCTTGGAAATTTATTTAAATTGGTTTCAGGATCATTTGCTGGCGACAGTTGCTGTCGGCCTAACTCTTATACTGATTTACCACTACCTCACAGAAAGAGATACGGGAGTAAAGCTCTCTAAAAGATATCGAAATTCTATTTTTGAGGCCCAATCTAAGGTCTTTCTAAATGCTACACAATATTTAATTTCAGGAAATAAAGACTTAGCGATTAAGGAATTTCTTAATGCTGTTGATATCAATAGAGAGACCATTGATACCTACTTTGCCCTCGGGGGACTTTTTCGCAGTAATGGCGAGATTGAAAAGGCCATTTCAATTCATCGCAGCCTTATTGCGAGAGAGAATATTAGTGAAGCTGATAGACTGCGCTCTCTCAAGGAACTGGCGATTGACTTTGACAAGGGTGGGTTTGTTGATAAAGCGATTGAAACATATAAAGATGTTCTGCGAATTAATCGCGATCAATATGAAGTCATACAGTCCCTATGTCGTATTTTTGAAGACGTAGAAGATTGGGATCAGGCTTATAACTACCGTATTATGCTTTCAAAAGTTGGTCATGAGAATCAGGCCGAGACGATTTCACATATCTTAGTTCAAAAGGCTAAGACGCTTTTTGAAAAAGGAGAGCTTGCTCGCTGTAATGAAGACCTCGAGGATGCTTTTCGATTTGCTCCTTCTGTATCGGCGAAGATTTTACGTCTACGGCTTTATTTAATGACAGGGAACATGGAGCAGGCAAAAGACCTTCTTATTGAGTTATTGAAAGAGCACCCAATGTATACCTCCTTTATTTTTGAATCACTCACTGAAGGTTTCACAGGTGAAGATGAAGTAAAAAAGAATTATCAGACTCGCTTTGATCTTCTTAAAGAGTTTTTCCTTGAAATGGAAGATATGGAGTTAGGTCAATCCCCAAGTGTGGTCTTAACAAAGGTGAGGCTTTTAAAACAGTCTGGAAAGAGTGAAGAAGCATACCACCTGATGCAGGGATTTATGTCTCAATCAAGTAATCCTTCCGAAGTCATTAAGGGTGAGTATATCAAGCTTTTGATTGATCTTGGTAAGCATGAAGAAGTCGTGGCTCAAGTTCACAGCCTTTTAGAGAACTTCCAGCAATCTCTTACCAAGCACTACTGTAATAATTGTGGATATAATTCGGATGAAATATTTTGGCGTTGTCCTCAATGCCATGAGTGGGAAACAATTCAATTTAGGTGGAAGGTCTAATGAAGATAATCCTTTTGTTTTCCCTCATTTTTAATTTACAGGCCTTTGCCTCTGAAAAATCTGTCAGAGTTTCGTACTATAAAAATCTCTTTGGCCATATTCATAAAAATGCCTCTCGCTATTCTCAGTCACTTTCAACAATTGGCTGTGGTCATCCAATAAAAATCTTGGGTAATAATGGAAAAGAGGTTATTTCTGGTGACTTCTTTAAGGTTAAGGTTGGTCCTTATACTGGGTTTATTGATAAAAAATATTTGAGTTCGAAAAAGCCAAATTGCTTTCAAGATCGTTATCCTCACTTCTTTGATAACGTTGGTTTATCTCTGACTGATATGTACTATTGGGGGAAACTTTATGACCAATATGCATATGGGAGGTCGACAGTACAATGAATATTTCTTTGATTCTCCTCCTATTTTCTCTGATCTTTACTGTGCCAAATGCTCAGGAAGTTGATGCTAAAGGAGCTGACGCTAAGGCTAAAGAGGATAAAGAGGATAAGGGCCTAGACCCGATGGTAGCTCCAATAGAGTTTGATAAAATCAAAGATGTAATTCAAAAAGATCGTCTTGGAAGTGAAGTCGTTAAGAAAAAGGCGGTCATTAAGAAAAAACTACGCAATAGAAATATAAGAAAAGTAGAGAAGTATAATATCCCTGATAGCGATGAGTTTTGGAGTTTTTTCTCGGAATACTGGCTTGTGAAAAATGCGACTGTTCTAAGATGGGACTTTAAAAAACCTGATTATGGTCTTGATGAATCCTTTAAAAAGTTTTTAGAAACTTTGGGCATTTTTGAGGTCCGTTATAAAATTCTTTTGGTTAACACCCCTGATATTACCCATTTTGCCCTGCCTAGTAATGAGAATGAATATATATTTCTCTTAAGTGTTCCCTTCATTAGAACTCTTGACCTAAGCAAATTAGAAATCTCTCTACTTCTTTTTGAAGACTATTTACGAGTTAAGAATGGTTACTTTAAAAAATATGCCTCAATTCCTGGATTAGAAAATTTTATAGGTGGAAACTTTTATCAAAAGGATTTCAATGTCAGCCTTCTAGAGAAGGTCGCTAGAAAATATGATGATATTATTTACGATAAAGGTTTTAACTTTAAGCAGCAATTCGATGTAACCTTGCGTATGAGTTCTATTTTGAAAGGTAATGCTAAGTGGTGGAATGGATATTATTTAATGTTGGGTAAAATTGATAACTTGGTAAAGACAAACGTACTTTACCAAAAGTATTTAAAAATTTATCCTAGTCCAGAACTACAGCTAAGTTGGCTTAGACCTAAAAAGAAGAAGGTTTTATAGTAGCTAATAAGTTTTCTCTATCATCGACTCTGACATCAACCTTTGCCAAGCATACCTATTATTTTTTAGGTTTTCATCTGGTCAATGCACTCGTCCATCTTCTTGTTCTTTCAATTGTCGCTTTCTTTCACTTTCTCTTGAACCATCGCATGGCAGATATTCAAGATTGGGTGTTCTTTCATGGCTGGGAAGTCGTTGCTTTAGGAAAGTTGATGAGCCTTTTTCTTGTTTCTCGCTTTGTAGGCATTCTCTCTATTGAGAGGAGGCCATTTCTTCAAATTTTTCAATTTAACAGAGGAATGATTAGAAAGGATGTTCTCGTTGCTTTGATTATTTTTCTGTTAGGAATAGTTATTGTTGGAGATCCCAAAATTATTCCAAATTTCGAGTTTAATTTTTATCAAGTCACTATTAGCTTTATTGGCCAATTAATATTTTATGGAAGTGATGCTCTTCTTATCCTTGCTCTTAATCAATATTTACCTCTGAAGAAGCGTTATTGGAATTATCAGATAGTTATTTTTAGTCTCATATCTTTTATCATCCAAAGAAATGTTTTCTTATTTGGTTTACGCTGGGAGGGAGATGTTATCTTCTCGCTAATCCTTGTCTTCTATCTTCTTCGGTTTCGTGATGAGAATGTTTGGCTCCATAGTTTATTGACTATTCTTTTGCTTTTTGCGCCCTTGGCCACCATTTTTGGATTAGATCCATTATGGGGAAGCCGATTTTCGCCATTCAGTTTTACAAATAGAGTCAGTGGTCTAGAAGTTGGCGTGTTTACTCTAATGACTCTCTTTTATTTAAAGAATAAAGAGAAAAAGGCTTTACCCATCTAATTTTCTCAAGAAAGAAGGGACTCCTCGAAATGATTGGGTCTCTTTGTTATACTAAGGTAAATTAACAATATGAATTTTGGTCATTATTGACGGAGTAGAATGATCTATGAATGCTGAACTAGACATCTTTAAAATTATTTTAGAATCGGGCTTAGTTGTAAAAGGAGTTTTACTTTTACTGATTCTTGCTTCGATTTTTTCTTGGGCCATAGTATGGATGAAAAAGAGCCTCATCGATCAGCTTGAAAAGGCAAACCTTCAATTTTTACAAATCTTTAGAGAAAGTCGAACTTTGAGAGACGCCTCTACTGCTTGTCAGAACTTACCTTTTTCTCCTTATAAAGCTGTCTTTGATGAAGGTTACCAAGAGTTTACTCGCTTTATTAAAGAGGCAGGAGAAGAGAAGTTAAAGGATCATTACCAGCACTTCGGTCTAGACTCTATTGAGCGGGCCATGAAGAGAGGCGCCAACGAGGCCAACTTAAGACTTGAAGAAAAACTTTCAACTCTTGCAAGTATTGGCTCGGTTTCTCCGTTTGTAGGACTCTTTGGAACAGTATGGGGAATCATTAATAGTTTTACCGGTATTGCAGGCGGAGGGGCCACACTAGATGCGGTTGCTCCAGGTATTGCTGAGGCCCTCGTGGCCACGGCGATAGGACTTGCTGCTGCTATTCCTGCTGTTTGGTTTTATAACGTTTTTAATCATCGTGTTGGTTCGGTTAACTCTAAGCTCGACTCCTTCGAGCAAGAGTTTCTAAATAGTATAGAAAGAACAATCCTGTAGGAGAGATATGGGAGCTAACTTAAATAAAGGTAAGAAAGGTGCCATTGCCGATATTAACGTAACACCACTTGTGGATGTTATGTTGGTACTGCTTGTTATCTTTATGATTACCGCACCGCTAATGTTAAATGGCATTAATTTAGAGTTGCCTAAAACAAAAGAAGTAAACCCAATGAACTTAACAACCAAACAGGTTGTTCTCTCTCTTACTCTTTCAGGAGAGTTATTCCTTGGTAAGGATAAAGTACTCGATAGTGAATTGATTGATCTTGTTAAGGAAAGATTTAAAGAGGCCGGCTCAGAAATCCTTTATCTTAGGGCCGACTATACTATTAAGTACGGGGCCGTCGCTAAGTTGGTCTCCTTCTTAAAGAGTGCTGGGGTAATTAACATCGCACTAGTGACAGAAATAGAAGATAAAAAGTGATTCAGATTTATCAAAAGCCATTTTCTTTTTATACAAAGCGTTCATTGACTGTTCATTGTATTCTTATTTTTATTGCGATTTTATTCTCATATTTCCAGTGGTCTCAGGGAGAAAACCAGCGCAAGCTGAATGTGAAGTTAGTGAATTCTTCTGTCAGAGTGGACGTCGTTTCAATGCCGAAGAGAACTTTTCAAGAGCTTAAAGCCTTACAGAGTGCTGGACTTGTCGGTAGTTCAGCCCAAGAGAGTCAAAAGGAAGAAGTAAAAGCAAAGGAGCCAGAGACAAATACTGGTAAAGAGTTCTTAAAAGAAAAAAAGAAAGTTTCTTTTAGTGATTTGATGAAGCAATACTCCAAAAAGCCTATTGAAAAATCTAAGAATAAAAAAAGTAAGAATAAAAATAACGATAAAGACAACCTGGATCGAAAAACACTTGCGAAACTCGACGGCCTAATCAAAAGAGGTAATAGAGTTAGCAAGGGCCAAGCTTTAGTTGGATCGGGAAGTGCTGAGTCTCTGACAATCCTTCAAGAGTATGCCTCTCAGTTACCCGTAATTGTGAAACCCTTCTGGAAGTTACCCAGCTATCTACTTGATAAAGGTCTTCAATGTAGAGTTAGAGTTTTCATTAATAGAAGGGGCGAGCTCATAAGAGCAGAAGTTTTTGAAAAGAGTGATGATCCTGAATACGATCAAAGGGCGATTAAAGCAATTCGTTCCGCTGCACCTTTTCCTCCTCCTTCGGGAGAGATTATTAATCGAACATTAAAAGGGGACATCCTTTTAGGATTTCCTCTTTAAGCTAAAGGAAAGATCATGCTTAAGTACATTAGTTTAATTTTACTTTTATCATTCTCCCTTAGAGCAGATGAAGGGTTGACGGTCGTTGCCATTGGCGAGGCAGAAGCTGAAAAAGATAAAATTATTTTTGTGGCGTCTCAGGTACCAAGCAATGCTACAGCAGCTGATAAAGCACTGTTTAATGAAATACAGGCACTTTTTCAAAATGACTTTTCCTTTTATCGACAAAAATTTGAAGTAGTTAACCCTGCTGGTTATGAAGCCTTAACTGCTAGCAAAAACTATAGTGGGCTAGCGGCCCGCGGTGTACGCTATTTCGTTTTAACCTCTTTTGAAAAGTCTTCTAATAGTACGATAAATTTAGATGCTCAGCTTTTTGATGTACGAGATAAGCAGCGTCTAGAACAAGTAAGAGTTTCTTTTAGTGCAAAAGATATTCGTCAAAGAGGACATGAAGCTGCTGATGTGATTTATCAAAAACTTAGTGGGCAAACTTCTATTTTTCGTTCTCGTATAATCTTTGTCTCTGATAAGAACTCTCGAGGTGGTGGGAATGATGTTAAGGAACTTTATGTAATGGATTTTGATGGACGCAATCGCCGTCAACTTACATTTCATAAAGGAACAGTTATATCACCGGCCTTTTCTTTCGACGGTAAGAAAGTCCTTTATAGCTTGATTACAAATAGTCGCTCCAAAAAAAGGAATGTGAACTTACGAATTTTAGATATTGAAACAGGTAAAAGTAGAACAATTTCCAAGAAGAAGGGAATTAATTCTGGTGCGGTCTTTATGCCAGATGGTGAGCATATTACTCTAACGATGAGCCATGAAGGTAATGCTGAACTTTATGCTTTAAATTTAAAATCCGGACGCACCCGTAGAATGACTAAGCACTTTGCTCCTGATGTTGATCCTAGTATTAACGTTAGTGGATCTAAAATGGCCTTCCTGAGTGGTCGCTCTGGCGCAGGGAAGCCTATGATCTATGTGGCAGATCCGCGCTCCCTTGAAAAGGATGTTAAGAGGATAAGCTATGTCGGTAAGTTCAATGCAACCCCGCGCTTTTCACCAGATGGCTCTCAAATTGCCTTTTCATCATGGGTTGATAACCGTTTTGATATCTTTCGCTTGGATGAAAATGGAGAGAATCTCCATCGGCTGACCAAAGATTTTGGCTCAAATGAGGACCCAACCTATTCAAATGATGGACAGTTTATTGCTTTTTCCAGTCAAAGAGTCCTGTCACGCTCTAAGGCCGTCCAAAATATCTACATTATGACCTCTGAGGGCGAGGTTTTAGGTGAAGTCACCAAGAATTTCGGAAACTGTTCAACTCCTAGGTGGTCTAAGTACTAGTAAATCCGTAAAATGCTCATTTTTTTAAACAACCGAGTATTTTAGTCTTGTAAAATATTCAGACACATTGTATCATTCTCCTAGCTACGCAACGCGTTAATGTTGAAAACGTAAATTTTATACTGTCTAGGAGATGAACAATGATGGACTCAGTGACCAAGAACTTAACGAAAATACAGGAGATTTCGTCAATTTTACTATCATCACTTGATGAATCTGTATTTTTTCCCACATTAGGGAAACTGCTACATGATCACGTCGGTGTTGATAAAACACTCGTGTATACAGTGCAGGAAAATGGGTCCGTAAGACTTGTTTCAAAGAATGGAAAACTCCTTAAAAAAGGTAAGACTTTAGAGAAGGGAATGGGAGCATCTGGTCACGTTATTAGAACGAAAAAGCCATACTTTTCAAATAACACTGATAGAGATCCTCTTTTCCAAGAGGCCCAAGAAGAAGGTGTTAGAGCTGAATTAGTAATTCCTATCAGCCATGAGGGAATTGTTATCGGGACGATTCATTTCCAGTGCATTGAATCTGAAAAAGAATTTACTCGTGATGATATTACGGCAGTTCTTGAGATCCTTAATGAGCTTCGCCACCCTCTTGCAAATATGAAAATGTACCTTGCAGCTAAGCACCTTAATGAGTCTCTATTAAGACAAATTGAAGTTAAAGAAAAAGAGATTCAAAAGAGAGACTCTGGAGTAAATCTAGGAGATTCTTTTAGAATCGAAGAAAAAGAAATTGTAGGTAAATCTGATGCAATGAAAACACTTATTCATTTAGCGGATAAAGTGGCTCAAGCGGATGTTAACGCCCTTTTAATCGGTGAAAGGGGTGTCGGTAAAGAAATGGTCGGAAGACGAATTCATTGTCGATCAAGTAGAGGAGAACATGCTTTCATTAGTATTGATTGTTCTGCGCTAGATGAGCTTGCACTTGAGAGAGAAATCTTCGGTGAAGAAGGTGGAAACTTTAAAGAAATGAAAGTTAAAAACGGTCTTCTTGAACTTGCTAATGGAGGAACGCTCTTCCTTAACAACATTGATCGTTTGACTCTGCATCTGCAGTCCAAACTCCATAACTTTCTTAATGAGAAAATGGCCTTCAGAGTTGGAGGGCACATGCCATACCGAGCAAGTGTTCGCTTGATCGTGGCAAGTACCAAAGACCTTAATGAGCTTGTTGTTGAAGGTGCATTTCGAGAAGATCTGCTCTTTGCTATCAATACAATGATCTTGAAGGTTCCATCACTTAAGGAACGCCAAGACGATATAGAAACACTTGCAACTCACTTTTTGAACCTTCATAAGAAACCAGAAGCACAAAAAACTTTGTCTCCAGGTGTCGTGAAGTTACTTAGAGAATATAATTGGCCAGGAAACGTAAGAGAACTTCAAAATGTTATCGAGCGTTCCTACATTCTTTCGGATGGAATGATTGTAGAAAGGGACCATCTGGCCGATTCTGTCACTGAGTGTCAAATTGAAGAAGAACTTCAGGAAGATAACATTATTAACTTCTCTGAGATGACTCTTGATGAACTTGAGAAACGCCATATCTGTATGACGCTTGAGCACCTAGGTGGTAACAAAACTAAAACTGCCAAGATGTTAGGGATAACAGTAAAGACTCTTTACAACAAACTTCACTCATACGGCATGATTGGAAATAAAGAGGCCTAAAGAGAGTTGGCACGTAGTCAAACTCTACGTGCCAATAGAATTTGTTATTTCCCACTTGAAAAAGTAGAATTTAGAATCCAATGGAGGAATATATGACGGCAGAAGTACAAGAACAAAACCCAGCGAGTGATGGCATAAGGAGCTTAAAGACATTTCGTAAGTCTAAAGACCTTGAAGACCTTTTCCGGTTCATCAATGAAAATGGTCTTCGTCGTGAAGCTCATCATGCCCTGGAGTTTATAACAGGTAGACTTTGTAAGCCTAAGAAAAGTAAAAGAGGTCGTAAGGCCAAAACTGCACAATAACAAAAATTAATGGAAGGAAGCCCAAGGTAGGGTTTCCTTTTTTTTAAGGCAATAGTTCAAGGAATGAGAATGGGCCTTTTTTCAGAATCAATATCTAAGAAACCTCATATTATATTTGATCCTCTTTATGGTTTTATTCGAATGACACCAGTAGAAAGGGAGATCATTCATTCGCCTTTTTACCAAAGGCTTCGTTGGATAAAGCAGCTGGGATATTCTTGTTACGTTTTCCCTGGAGCCGAGCACTCCCGCTTTGGGCATTCTGTTGGTGTGATGTGGAATTCTCACAAGATTATTCAGTCATGTGGTCGAGCAGTTGATGAAAAAGAATTGATGGATCCACTTCTTCACAATAAAGAAAAAGATTATCATCAGATGGTTCGTCTTGGTGCACTCATGCATGATCTCGGAACCTTCTGTTTTTCTCATACAACAGAAGCTGCTTATATTCGCTTTGGTGAAACCACAACTAAGGTCGGAGGGAAAGGGCTCAATGATGATCACGAAAACCTCGGTGCCTATATTATCAAAAATACCGATTACCCTGGTGGAATTACTTATATTCTAAAGAAGTATGGTTACGATCCACAAAGAATTTCCGACCTCGTTAAAGGCGTAGATCCTTCTGTGCTGGCCAATCAAATTCTACATTCAGAAGTTGATTGTGATCGAATGGATTACCTTTTAAGGGATGCCCATTATACAGGTCTAAAGTATGGCTCTTATGATAGAGATTACTTGCTCTATCACTTTGAACCTCGAAGAGTAGGGGATCACGATATACTTACGATTAAGCACAACGCTCTTCACTGTGTAGAAGACTTTCTTCAGTCGCGATTTGCTTGGTATAGCCAGGTTATCCGTTCTGCTAGAGGAGCCAAGTACGATGCGATTGCTGAAGGGCTTTGCTATTACTTTTTAGAAAAAGGTCTCATGTATCGTTATAGTGACCTTCTCGAAATGATTGAAAAGTCACCGATTCATTTCTATGGCTTTAATGATGGCTATTTTATGGGCCTGGTTCACAAGCATTATACGGAAGGGACTTTGGACAAAGAACCTGGCATTAAAAGTATGGCAGAAACTCTTCTCCTGGCTCAAGGGGCGCGCCATGTCCGCTGTGACGAATTAAAACAAAGACTTCTTAATCAAGATAACCCTGAAGAACTTGTTCGCTACCAAAAGCGGGCTCAAGGTAAGGCAGAGGAAATAAAGCATGTGCTGGAGAAAAAAGGCACAAAAGAGCATTGGTACATTGCTGATATTCCAGAGAAGCAAATCGTTTTTGTTAAGTCTTCTAAGAATATTGTGGCCTCAAATAAGAGTGGTAATGTTTTGCTCGAGCGAGACCCTGTTAAGATCAGTTACGAAAATGGAGATATTAAGCTACTTGCTGAAGTAGAGAACTCGGTTATTTCTAGACTACATAACACGACTAATTTTATCCCCAATATTTTTTGCTCCCAAGGAGCTTATGAGCTTCTTGCTAAAGAAGGTGTAATTGAAGACGTTAAACCCTCGGAAGAACGTATTTAAATAACCTCTGGGGTCACTCTGACTCTAGGGTTAATTATACTAAAAAATTCCTGTCTACTTTACTTAGGTAGAGTCTCAAGGTTACAATATTATTGGACTATCTCACGCAAATCAGGAAGATTTGTGAGAACTCAAGGATTGGATTTCATGTTCGACTTTCAGACGACAAACAGAGACAGACGCAAAAAAAAATCTTCAGATTCATTAGGTGATACATCTAGCCCTCTATCTCAATTAAAATCTTCTCGCATCGGTGGCAGACTTTTTAGCACGGAAAGCGTGTTCGTAAAGTATGGCAATGTAAATGCTCTTGCCGGAGTTGATTTTAAAATACATCAAGGTGAAATAATTTTTATCACAGGTGTTTCTGGTGCTGGTAAAACAACACTTTTAAAACTACTTGGTGGATTTGTTGAACCAGATCAGGGGAGAGTGATTCGTCCTAATCCGAAAAAGATTTTTACAGCTCCCATTTTTCAAGATTTAAAATTATACGGTGATCAAACTTGTGAGAAGAATTTAAACTTAGCTTATGATCCAGCCATTTATAAAAACCGCAGAGAGTTTGATCAAGACCTACTAGAACTTTCGAGAATATTAGGTGTCCAATCAAGGCTTTCTTTAAAAGTTAAAGATGCAAATGGTGGCCTTAAGCAAAAAATTGCTTTCATGAGAGCGATTCTCTCACGACCAGATGTTATTTTAGCTGATGAACCAACAGCAGCGCTTGACTTTGAAAATGCTAGAAAAATGTATGATATTTTAAATATCTATAACGTAAAGCAGGGGTTGACGGTTGTATGGGCCACTCATAATAAAGAACTCGTAAAAAAATTTACAGGCCGTATGGTTCATATGGATAAAGGAAGATTAATTTACTCGGGGCATGCATGTTTTATATAGGAACATTTTATCGCGTTCTTTTTAGTAAACCTCTACTGGCGAGCTTTTGGGTGCTCTCTTTGTCCGGATTAATTTTCACTTCTTTTTTTCAAAAAGATGTAACGAAGTTGATGGGTGTGAAAGTCGTTGAAAAAAGAAACCCTTACTTTTATGCAGTTATGCCCTCCGATATAAATACGAGTTACATCAAAAGAAAACTCGTGGATATTCCCGGTGTAGAAGCTGTCTCTTTGATGGCCAAAGAGCAAATCACTCAGCAAGTAAAAGCCGTTCTCGAAAGTACTGATTTGGATTGGGAAGGTGATTTAGTAGACCTAAACTTTGCAGGATTAAAAATTGATTTATCACCTGATTTGAAATCGAGAAGTCAGAACCTTATCAGAAGTTATTTGACTCGTCTGACAGGAGAGAAGGATGTCACTCTTGGTGCCATCAAAGAACCATTAACAAATACATTGGAATCTTCAAAGACTTATAGTTTATCTTCTTATTACCACTACTTTCCTGTTCTATTTCTTGGCCTTTATGTCATAACAATATTTATCATGAGAAATAGTCTTGGGAGCGAGTCTTTTATTATTGAAACCTATCAGCGAAAAACAAAGGTTTTTGAAAAAAGTCTATTTTATGGACAATTGCCAATATTGGCACTTTTGATAACTGCTTCTGTATTGCAAGGCAGTTGGGGCGTTATTTACTTTCTCACTTTTCTAGGAGGACTTAGCTTGGTATTTGTCAGGCTAAATAAAGTTAAACAGTGGAATTAAAAAAAGTAATTATATTCTTTCTTTTAGTAAGCTCTCTAAGCTTGCAGGCCGCAAAAAGTAGCCCGAATAAGGTACGTAAAAATCTTCGACAAGAAAAGGCCAAACTCTCAAGTATTTCTAAAAATATCGCGACAGTAGAATCTCAACTGGAGGGACTTAATAGAAAGGTCCTCAAACTGGGTTCCTCAAAAAGAACACTCGAAGAAAATATTTTTACATCTAAAAAAGATCTTTTAACTTCTATATCCAATTTAAATGGTGGGAAGAAAGAGATCAAAAACCTTTTAACATCGATAGCCGTCAATACTATTCAAGAGGAAGAAGGACCCGCTTTTCTTATTTCTAAAAAAATCTTAATATCGGCTTTGAAGAAGAAACTTAAAGCCTACAATGGTCAGATCTCTGCTACAAAAAAACAGCAAGTGCGTTTGGCTCAAATTGAGCAAGACTTTAAGCTCTATGAATCAAAAGAGAGAATGCTTCTTGATACCATTGCTGACCTTGAAGAAACGAAAAGGCAGGAAGCTCAAAAATATATTCAGTCTAAGAATGACTATCAAAAGACTCTTCGCGTATGGGAAAAGGTTAAGGTTGGTCGTACTAAGAATAAAAAAGGTAGTGACCTAAGAAAAAAACTAGGAATATTTCAACCTCCACTTGAAAGCCATACCTCTGTGGATTTCAAGAAGAAAGGGGTAACTTTTCTATTTCGTAAAAAACAGCCTGTGCGTTCACCAAGGGGCGGGAAGGTTATCCACAATGGAGAGCTTTCTACTTATGGAAAAGTGATTATGATTGATCATGGAAATGAAACAATATCCATTTGTTTGGGCGACTTTAATCCTCAAATCCAAAAAGGAGCAAGCGTCAAACAAGGCGATATCCTAGGTTATACAAAGTTAAAAAAGAAAGGGACTAGTAAGTTATACTTTGAAGTTAGGCAAAAGGATAAAGCTCAAGCAACGATTCATTTGCTTGATGAAAAGACCCTTGCCAGTGCAGGTAGTTTAAGAAGAAAATCGTAAGAATTATCATATAGGATCAGGTTATGAAGAAGATGATAGTGGTACTCCTAATGAGTGCTTTTTTATTACCCTCGTTGAGTGCAGCCGATAAAAAGGTAAGCGATAAATCCCGCTTTGAAAAATTAGAGCTTTTTAACAAGGTTCTTTATCTAATCGAAAGTCAATATTACCGCCCTGTGGATACAGAAAAACTTATCTCTGGTGCGATAAAGGGCATGATGAATACGTTAGATCCGCATTCAAACTTTCTTGATAAAAGGGTCTTCTCTAAAATGCAGGAAGACACTCAAGGCGAGTTTGGAGGTCTTGGTATAGAGGTCTCTCAAAAAGATGGGGTTATTGTTGTTATTACACCAATAGATGATACCCCCGCCTATAAGGCTGGAATTAAGTCCGGAGATAAGATTGTCGAGATTGACCATGAATCAATGTTGGGAATGACTCTGGAAGAAGCAGTCGATAAAATGAGAGGGAAACCTGGCTCAACAATTATTGTCGGCATCTCGAGAGAGGGAGTCGAAGGTATTAAACGTTTTACTCTTAAACGTAAGGCCATCAAGGTAAGTGCTGTAAAGTCTCAACTTCTTGATGGCGGCTTTGCTTATGTTCGTTTAACTCAGTTTCAAAAGGATTCTGGTAAAGGAATTAGTAAGGCGCTAAAGAAAATTCAAACAAAGTTGAAGACACCACTTCAAGGTATCGTGTTGGATCTAAGAAGTAACCCTGGGGGATTGTTGGATGAAGCGGTCAATGTTTCCTCTATATTTCTGAAAGATGGAATTGTGGTTTCGACAGAATCTCGCGACCCAAAACAAAAAGAAATTCGTTATGTT
>JAFMBV010000084.1 GCA_017858255.1 Bacteriovoracaceae bacterium | reverse complement strand
CGATAAGCATTTTGAAGTTCTTATAAATGATCGTACTATCGTTGATGGTATTTTTAATACTCTTACTTCAAACCAAGATACTGTTTACCGACTTTACAAACTTGTCGATAAATCTAAAAAGATTCCTGAAGAGGCCCTTCTCAAGGAACTCTCCGAGCTTGATTTAGAGAAGAATTCCCAAAAGCATTTCCTTAAATATTTAAGCCTAAAGAGTTTTGAACAACTCTTTAGCTTTTTGAGTGAACTTGGATTAAATGAAGCTGCAAAAGACTTTCGCGAATTTTATGCCGAAGTCGAAGGTCAGCTGGTAGCGAAATACTTAAATTATGACCCCACCATCGTCAGAGGCCTTGATTACTATACTGGAATTGTATTTGAGGTTTTCGACAAACACCCAGACAACCGCAGAGCAATCAGTGGTGGCGGTGCCTATGCAAACCTTCTTCAAATCTTCAATGAACCAGCACTTGCAGGTGTTGGTTTTGGCCTTGGAGATGTGACCCTTCAAGACTTTTTAGAGTCCCACAACTTAATGCCAGACTGTAGTAAAGCCAATGTTGACCTCGTCATTTCCTACCAGATCGCAGAAGGTTACCGAGACCTTGGAGAGCTAGCGACATTGTCTCGTCAGGCAGGATTCAAGACCGTTTTTAGCCTAGAGTCCGTAAAGTTTAAAAAGATTTTTTCTCAAGCTGAAAAGCTTGGTGCCAAATTTGTAACTCTTTATGGTGACCAAGAAAAGGCTGATGGAAACGTTGTCATTAAAAACTTGGATTCGAAAGAACAACAAGCTTTCCCCATTAATGATATTGAGCAAATTATTAAGTTTATATTTAAATAAGGTTTTTCATGAATTTAGAAAAAGATTTGGCTAAAACATATTCCTCAAAAGACGTGGAAAGTAAGTGGTACACCCTATGGGAAAAAGGTGGTTACTTTAAACCTCGTCCAGGGAAAACGGGTGAAGCCTTTACCATCATTATGCCGCCACCAAATGTTACTGGTCGACTTCATGCTGGCCACGCTCTTGATGTAACAACTCAGGACGCTCTCATTCGTTTTAAAAGAATGAAGGGTTATGAAGCCCTATGGCTTCCAGGTATGGATCATGCAGGTATCGCCACCCAAAATGTTGTTGAACGAATGGTATTCGAACAAGAGAAAAAAACACGATTTGACTTTAGTCGTGAAGAATTTGTCTCGAAGATATGGAAATGGAAAGAAGAGTACGGTGGAATCATAGCCACCCAACAACGATCCCTTGGGGCAAGTCCTGACTGGGACTATTCAGTCTTTACAATGGATGAAGGTCCCCACAAGGCAGTTAACAAAGTCTTTGTTGATCTCTTCAATGAGGGACTTATTTATCAGTCCGATTATATTATCAATTGGGACCCTGAGCTACAGTCTGCTATTTCAGATGCTGAGGTTGAACACAAAGAAGTGAATGGAAACTTCTATCATCTTATTTATAAAGTTAAAGACAGTAATGAAACCTTAGAAATTGCAACGACCAGACCCGAAACACTTCTTGGTGACACCGCAGTATGCGTGCATCCAGAAGATGAAAGATTTCAACACCTCATCGGAAAGACGGCCATTGTACCTCTGTGCAACAGAGAGGTACCCATTATTGCTGATGATTATGTCGACCGTGAAAAAGGAACTGGTTGCTTAAAAGTAACTCCAGGCCATGATTTTAATGACTTTGAAATTGGCAAACGCCATAGCCTACCCATTATCACTATAATCAATAAGGACGGCACACTTAATGATTATGGTCTTGAGTGGGAGGGGCAAAATTGCCTGAAAGCGAGAAAGTCGTTTGTTACGAAGTTAGAAGAGGAAGGTATCCTCGTCTCTGTAAAACCACACCGTCATCAAGTCGGTCATGGCGACAGGTCCGGTGCTATCATCGAGCCACTTGTCTCAAAACAGTGGTTTTTAAATGTACAAGAAATGGCAAAGACTTCATGTAAAGCGGTTGATGAAGAAGATACTGTTTTTTACCCGCGCCAATGGGAAAATACTTACTTCTCTTGGATGCGTGAACCTAAGAACTGGTGCATTTCAAGGCAACTTTGGTGGGGTCATCAAATACCTGTTTTCTATTGCCAGGATTGCTCTCATCAATATGCGAGTGAAGAAGAATCAAAAGAGTGTCCAAAGTGTAATTCAAATACTGTTACCCAAGACCCTGATGTCTTAGACACTTGGTTTAGCTCTGCCTTATGGCCAATGAGCACCTTGGGTTGGCCTGATGAAAAATTAATGGAGGAAAGAAAATTTAATACCTTTTTTCCTACATCAGTACTTGTTACTGGATATGACATCATCTTCTTTTGGGTTGCCCGAATGATGATGATGTCCCTTAAATTCATGAAAGAGGTTCCCTTTGAGAAGATATATATTCACGCTATCGTAAGAGACAAGTTGGGCCGAAAGATGAGTAAGTCACTTGGGAACGGTATTGACCCATTAGAAATGGTTGATCTCTACGGCGCTGATGCCTTTCGTTTCTCCCTCGCTGCAGGTTCTGGATACAACCGTGGGATTAATTTGGATCCTGACAGAATAAGTGGATATAGAAACTTTATTAATAAGATATGGAACGCCTATCGCTTTATCTCCCCCTATTTAGAAAATGCGAGTGAAGTACTTCCTGATACAAAGACTCTCGATCCTCATGAAAAATGGATCCTAGGTGAGCTAAACGCTACGATTAAAGTCATGAATGATTCCATGGAAGAGTTTCGCTATGACGATTCCTGCGCAGCAATCTACAGCTTTGTATATGATAAATTTTGCTCTTGGTTTATAGAACTTTCTAAAACTACATTTAATCAAGGAAGCGAAGAAGAAGTTCAAAGAAGATCGACGGTTTTAAAATATACATTTAGAAAAATTGTAGCACTTCTTCACCCAATTACTCCTTACATTACGGAAGAGCTGTGGGAAAACTTGAAGAACAAGGAAGAAGACCTCCTTATCATTCAAGACTATCCAGAGTTCGATGAGTCCCTTGTCTTCACAAAGGAACAAGAGGATATGAATCGTTTCGTAGAAGTTATAACAACGATTCGAAACCTTAGGGCAAGTGTAAATATTAAACCTAAGGAAGAGATTTCCGCGATACTCAAGACCGACATTCAAGAGGCCGCCGACTACTATAAAGAGAATGAAGCAAATTTTCTCAAGTTGGCCCGCGTGAATAACCTTAAAGTTGAGAAGAAAGACGGAGTTACTCCTGCGAAATCATTAATTGGAGCAACGACTCATACTGAAGTCTTTATACCTCTAGAAGGTGTTATTGATATTAATGAGCAGGTTTCACGCTTAGAAAAAGAGCTTAAGAAAACGGAAAAAGAGCTGGATAAGTACACAAAGAAACTTAACAACAAAAAGTTTCTCGATAAGGCACCTGATGAGGTTAAGCAAGATGTGCAATTTAACTTTGATCAGCTGAGTGAAAAAGTCGCGAGCCTTAAGTCTAGTATCGAAAAATTTAAAGGTTAAAGTGAGTACTCTTTAAATATTTGATCGACCACTTCTGAATAACTCATATTTTCAGTTAATTCAGGTGTTGAGAATGAGGCTTTCTTATCATCAAGAAATTTAATATGGGATGGCCGACACTTAAAATATGGCCTCTCATTATTAACAGGACCAATATAGAACGACTTAACCAAAAGATAGCTTGCTTGAGAATTCAACCATTCTAAGTTTGAAACAAAGCCTCTACATCGTAAGATGTAGTGGTGGAGATTTTCTGATTTAGCCTCACTGGCATCAGTAATCTCGGGATAATCCTCTTTTAATTGATCTAAATATGGTGAAGGTTTCTCTGACCATACAATCACTCTAAAGTCTTTTAGGTCATTAATTATTTTACTAATAAATATCAATAGGTTTTCAGATTCATTTTCAAAGTCTAGAGCAAAGAAAATAAATGGCCCAGCAGACTCTTCTTTAAAAAAATTTTCAGGCATTTCTATTTTTTGTTCACCCGAAATAATCTCATATTTTTTGTCTCCCAAAAGAGACTCTTCCCACAGATAAGAATACTTTTCCATCTTAGAAAGATTACTTGGTTTAGCTTTAGGGTGAGTGAGGAATATGTCGTTAACCAAGGACTTCCAGCCCATCCGAACTTTGGCCTTCAAAGCCTTTGCAAAGTGCAATGAGCCCACCTCTTCCCGAAAGCACAAGACATGACTGATATTAAATAAGTCGTCCAGTCTTGCTGCAAGCTTTACACTTGCGAGTGGGCCGAAGTCACTCTCCCTTACGGTGTAACAAGAGACTTTCTTTTTTAGCCAACTAAGTTGATTTGTTAAATTTAAAGTATGAACAATATTAATCTCAGCGTCGGGGAATTTATTTTGAATAGAGTGAATAAGGGGAAGCAAAAGATACAAATCTTTTTCTTCTTTTTCTGGTAGGAGGACAAACTTTTCCATAAATCAGCTCGCAGCTATCTGGGCATTTTTCTTCACATGCAAAACAGTAAAGTACACAACACCAAAAGGAAGCATAAATAGGTTAATCCCTGGTATGGTAATAAGAATAAGGAAACATCCTCCCGCCAACCCATACGTCAAAAAAGATGTTCTCAGGTCACTCAGGCAATCTTTAAAAGTTAGATTCTTTCGTGACCACGAATAATCCAAGAATCCTGCTGCCATTAGAAGCGCAGAAATCAACATACTTATGGGCGCTAATATCCCAATAAAGCTCAACGCAAAGGCTAAAATATTTAAAGTAATAATAAAGATTATTTTTTTTAATTCATTAACTAAAGTATGGCGTAGTCTCTCCATAAGGCGAGAGAATGAAGCTCCGACTTCTTCAGGCGCCTTACCCATCATAACTCTCTCAACTCGATTTGAAATGATATCGTTAAAGGGAGAAGCGAGACCCGAAACGACTAAAACAAAAGTCCAACTCAGAAGAAAATAAAAACCAATCGTTAATATTCCTGCTAGCAACCAAAAGAAAAATTGACTCCAACCCCCAGTACTTACTGTTTGCTCAATGAATACTTTTCCTTTATCTAGAAGATCACCATACAAATAAGAGCCGAACCAAAAATAGACAAAGGCGCCGATCACGATCGGAATAAATGAAAATAGAACAATCCATTTATCTTTTTTATAAACGGATACTGACTCACCTAAACTTGATACGATATTCATTCTAATTCTCCATCTTTTCTAAATGCGGTCCCCACTTACTGGGGTCGGAAAATTTAAAGGCCTGAAGCTTTTTAAAATCATTCAATTGCGGCTCATCGGGGATCTCTTTGACGAGTTGCTTAAACCTTTTCCAACTTAAAAATCGGTTCATTATATCAGATTCGACTTTGCGTTTTTCACATTGCATTATTTTTTCTTTCGATTTATTGATCATGCCCTTGGCACCTGCAAGATTATCATCCGAATGGTGCAATAAGGCCGTAGCAACCTGAATAACCACCCAATAGACGTATCTTGAATCATCACCCATGTCTTCAAGCCAGTGATCCTCAAGCTCTTCGTGACACTCCCAAAACATTCCAGCATTAAAAAGCCTGACGCCCTCCATCATTTTCTTTAAATGTTCTAGGGAAAACTGACCGATGTCACCAGACATGTTACTCCTTTTTGCGTTAGAATTCTTTGGCAAATACTATCCTATTGTAAGGCCAGAAGGCTGGCAAAGCTGAACTTTTACCCAGGCGTAAAGGACGACATGACAAAGAAATCTTTCGGTGACCCTAAGACAATTTCACAGACTTTGGTCCCAAGCTACATTAGAGAACTAAAGGTTTATCAAGCTGGAAAACCAATTGATGAATTAACGAGAGAGAAGGGCCTTACTCGAATTTCAAAGCTCGCTTCAAATGAAAATCCTCTTGGCCCATCCCCTTTTGCTATTAGGGAGATGACCAATGCTCTTTGGGATATTCATCGATATCCTGATATGCACGCTTATGCTCTAAAGTCTCAGCTATCTGAACTTTATAATCTAAAGGCAGAGAATATTACTCTTGGAAATGGAAGTGAAGGAATCATGGGCTACATTGCTCGCGCCTTTCTTGGCCCTGGGAGTGAGGTTCTCACTTCTGAAAATACTTTCATTGGTTTTTATATTTTAGCCAGAAGTGTTGGGGCTCAACTTAACTGCGTACCTCTTACGAAAGACTTTCGTTATGATGTAGAGGCCATTGCTAAAGCTATCAATGAAAAAACAAAAATAATCTACATTGCTAATCCAAATAATCCAACAGGTACTTATATTACCAAAACTGAATTTGATCTCTTAATGGATCATGTTCCAGACCACGTTCTTGTTATTCTTGATGAAGCTTACTTTGAATATGCTAATGAATATGATGATTATCCTGATTCAATGGATTACCGTTACGATAATGTCATCACCTTAAGAACTCTTTCTAAGGCCTATGGCCTCTCTGGTATTCGCGTAGGTTACGGATTTGCTCATGAGGATCTTATCGAAAATCTTAACAAGGTAAAACTCCCCTTTGAACCAAACTTAATCGCTCAAAAGGGTGCCGTCGGAGCTTTAAAAGACCGGCCCCATCTTGAAAGGACTTTAAAAACAAACAGCAAGCTACTTAAAGAATGTGAACAATTTCTCATTGAGAAAAACTTCTCTCCTATAAAATCAATCACAAACTTTATTACGATAAAAACGGGGAGTGCAGAAGCCAGTGATTTTCTCTTTGGCAAACTCCTTGATGAGGGTGTAATTATTCGTCCGTTAAAAGCTAATGAAATGGCTGATTTCGTCCGCATTTCTATTGGAACGGAAGAAGAAATGCAGCACTTTTATGAGGCCATGACTAAAGTTCTCCCCGAATACGACAATAAATACGGCAGGTCTGAAATATGAAAATATGTTCCTTTAGCTATCAAAGTCCCTTTATCACTCAAAAGAGAATGGGAATTATCACCCCTGAAAATATCTTGATCGATCCCAACTTATGTTGGCAGCTAGACTATCAAAGAGAGGGTTACTCAAACTTTGAGGAGAGAGCTAACTACAAACTTCCAACTAGTTTATCTCAACTACTAAAACTTAATGATCATCCTCTAGAGGCCCTTCAAGAAGCCTATGGACTCTACCTATTTTTTAGAAAAGTAGGAATAAATGAAATGGCCGATGGCACACCTGTTTCATTTAATCTTGATCAAGAGAAGAATATTCGCTTTCATAGTCCATTAGATAAAATTAGTACCTATAGAGATTTCTATGCTCATGAAAAGCATGTGAAGAAAGGCTTTGAAAAAAGAAATGAGCCTGTTCCTCCAGCTTGGTATGAAATCCCCGCCTATTATAAAGGTGGCACAGAGGGGTTTATCGGCCCTGAAGACGAAATCCTTTGGCCTTCATACACTGACGTCCTCGACTTTGAGTTAGAGATGGCGGTTGTTATTGGCAAAGATGGTATGAACATAAAAGAAGAAAGTGCTCTCGACCATATTTTTGGCTACACAATTCTAAACGACATCAGTGCTCGTGATATTCAAAAGAAGGAAATGTCCATTCGTCTTGGTCCAGCAAAAGGGAAAGACTTCTGCTCTGTAATAGGTCCTGTTATCGTAACTGCTGATGAGTTTGAAGGTGAGCCTAACCTTCTCATGACAGCAGAGATAAACGGTAAAGAGTGGTCCCGTGGTCAATCTGGAGATTCTCATTATACTTGGGCACAAATGATTGCTCATGCTTCACGAGAGGAATTTGTCGTCGCTGGTGACCTTATGGGTTCTGGTACTGTTGGAACTGGATGTGGTCTTGAATTGGATAAATGGATTAAAAGTGGAGATGAAATAGACCTCTACATCGAAAAGATCGGTCACCTTAAAAATATTGTTGGCAACAAGAGGATTTATTAAGATGGAAAGTTTTAAAGCAAGTGGAACTTATACCAAACAGGCCCATGTTAAAATCCCAGATGGCCTATATGAAGAAGAGCACGGCAGGAAAGGTTTTTTTGGAAGAGTCAGCCACCTTTACCATGAGAATCCACCTGTAAATTGGAAAAATATTGAGGGAGACCTTAAGCCACGTTGCCTTCCTCCAGTATTTAATCAAAAACTAACTAAAAATCAATTCCAAGTCGTACTTGGAAATAGAGACTGTATAGTTTCTATCGCTCAATATGATCAAGACTTTGATCACTTCTTTAGAAATGCTGACCATGATGAACTTTACTTTATCCATGAGGGTGAAGGACGCTTGGAAACTATTTTTGGTCCCCTCGAATATAAAAAAGGTGACTATATAAATATTCCAAGAGGAACTACCTATAAATACTATGTTAAAAATGAAACAAAGTTTCTATTAATTGAGTCTACCTCTGAGTTTGAAGAACCGAGTCGCGGTATTCTAGGGCCCAACGCTCTTTATGATCAAACGGCCATCAAAACTCCTGAGGCTGCAATAGGCTCAGAACAAGATAAAGACGAGTACGCTCTTTTAATTAAAAGATTGGGAAAACTTACCAAAGTGACTTATCCCTTTAATCCTCTAGATGCCAAGGGCTGGAAAGGATCTGTTTACCCAAAGCTTCTAAGCATCTACGATTTCTGTCCTATTATGAGTCACAAATATCACATACCTCCATCAGGGCACACAACTTTTGTTGCTCAAAATTTCGTCGTTTGCTCTTTTGTTGCGAGGCCCTTAGAAGATTCATCTGAAGGCGTACTTAAGGTCCCCTTCTATCACAGTAATATTGATTATGATGAAGTCCTCTTCTATCATCAGGGTGATTTCTTTAGTCGCGACAACATCGATGCAGGTGCTTTTACTTTTCACCCTCAAGGTATTCATCATGGGCCACACCCTAAAGCTTTTGAAAAAGCTGACAATAAAACTCATACCGATGAATATGCCGTTATGATCGATACACGTTACCCTCTTGAACCTGCATCTTGGTTCTCTGAAAACGAAAATAAAAACTACTGGAAAAGTTGGATGGTATAAATGAAAAGCTTTGATACAAATGGCGATTTTAAGGACAACTATAAATTCCTAATTGGAAGCATCTTACCTCGACCGATAGCAGTTGTGTCGACATTAAATGAAGATGGATCAAACAACGTAGCACCATTTTCATTTTTCACAGGGGTATCGGCAAGTCCCATGATCATTGCCTTTTGCCCACTTATTCGTAGCTCCAACGGACAATTAAAAGATACTCCACGCAATATTTTCAGAGAGAAAGAGTTTGTCATAAACTTCGTTTCTGAGCCTATTTTAGAAAAGGTTAACCAAACATCGACAGAACTTCCCTACGGAGAAGATGAATTTAAGTTTGCAGGCCTTACACCAATTGAATCTGAAAAGATAAAAGCTCGTCGTATTAAAGAAAGTCTTATTCATTTTGAATGTATTTATAGAGACCATTTATCTTATGGAGACGAACCCGGTTGTGGACAAATCATCACTGGAGAGGTCGTAAAGGTTCATGTGGCAGATCATATTATTGAGGAAGGTCGCATTAGTACCGATGCTTTTGCTCCCGTTGGTAGAGGAGCTGGTAATGACTGGATTCTCTGTAACAATCGCATTCAAGTTGAACGTCTGATGAAGGCCCAAATACAGAAATGATTTATAAAATATTACTTCTCATCCTTTTATTATCCTCTTGTGGAAGTACTCTTAAAGAGGAAGATTGCAGTCAAAGAGATTGGCTCGAACAAGGTCTCTCTGATGCCTCCCGCGGACTTGAAAAAAGTATGTATTCGACTTACCTTAAGGTCTGTTCACAAAAAGAAGAGACCAATACCTTAGAGCAATATCTGAAAGGGTACCTTCAAGGCGCAAAAAAGTACTGCTCCTATTACCAAGGAAAACTTGTCGGCGAAAGTTCAAGGCCTTTTCCGTCGGTTTGTGAGGTCGCTAGATTTGATCAATTCTCTAAGGGTTACAATGAAGGAAAAAAGGCAAAAAAAAAGGCCCTCAAATGAGGGCCAAATAAAAATTCTTATTTAATTTTTACAAATCCGTAAATTTTCTCAAAAGTCTTCTCTTCTCGAATAGCGAACATAAGATTATTTTTCATGCTTTCATCTTTTGAATAAAAGCTTTTAATTTGTTCCATATCAAGTCCTGATGACTTTGCCACTTCTTCTAACTTAATATCAAAGTCTTCCTGACTAGCTTCAACATTATGCTCTTTAGCGATAGCATCAAGAATTAAACCAGAGCGAACCTGAAACTTAGCTTTGTCTGTTAAATCACTAGTCCATTTCTCAAAATACTCCTGCATCATTTGCTCATTGAAACCTTGTTGAGCAAGAGTCTTTTTAACGTCTTCTTTTAAATGATTTTCTTGTTGAGCAACAAGGGCCGCTGGAATATCAAAAGAATTTTCTTCAACAAGCTTATCAAGAATTTCTTGATTAAGTTTTTGTTTCGCAACTCTTTCTTTTTGATCTATTAAGTTGGCCTTATTCTTCTCTTCAAAGTCAGATACTGAATCAAAACCAAATTCTTTTGCTAACTCATCTGTAAATTCTGGATAATTTTTCTCTTTGATTTCAAGAAGGTCGACTTCAAACTTAACTAGGGCATTTTGAAGATCTGTTGCTTGATAATCTGCAGGGAAAGTAACTTCAAGAGTCTTTTTATCACCTTTTTTCATACCGAGCATCTGATCTTCAAAGCCTGGAATAAATTGACCAGAACCGATCTCTAAAAGGAACTCTTCGCCTTTCATATTCTCTGGTTTTTCCCCGTTAGGCATTTCACCTTGAAAGTTCATAACGGCAAAAAGACCTTTATCAAGCGCTACAGAGTCATCTTTTACTTCAGTCATTTCCGCTTTTGAATTCATGTGATTCTTTCTCACATCGTCGAGATCAGAATCTTTGAATTCAACCGCATCTTTCGTAAAAGACAAATTAGACATATCCTTAAGTGTAACCTTAGGGAAAATCTCAACAACAGCATCGAAGCTTACTGACTTACCTGGATCATAATTCATATTTTCGAAATTTGGATAACCTACAACTCTTAAGTCTTCTTTGGTTATCGCTTCATACATTTTGTTTTGAATAAAACTGTTTAATGCTTCACTTTCGACCTGAGGGCCATACATTTTCTGAACAACAGAAAGCGGAGCCTTTCCTTTGCGAAAACCTTTTAAACTAACAGTTCTCTGTTTCTTAACGAGTTCATTTTTAATTTCTGTTGTTAAATCCAAACTTTCAAAACTAAAAACGAGCTTTTTTGTACATCCATTAACTTCTTCAACTTGATAAGACATTTAAAATCCTCTTCTATGGGCAGTGCGATAAGATATTAATTTTGTTGGGAAATTATCGACCTTGAAACCGATTGTCAATTGGTCCTAGTATAGGTTTTATCGTATTCTACATGAGATAGGTAAAGACCGTTTGGAGGTGCTACTGCACCTATTTTCTTATCAGTTTTACCTTCGAAATGGGCTTGAATTTCTTCTGGCGATGCTTTACCTTGCCCAGCGGCTAAAACGGCTCCAACAATAAGTCTGACCATCTGCTTCAAAAAGCCATTGCCTGTAACACTAATTCGATACAAGTCCCCACTATGCATCGGGTCAATAAAGCTGGATAAAGGCTCTTTCTTCAAGCGCACATCAAATACTGTTCTTACGGTAGTTTTAACTTCGGTTCCCTTAGTGGAAAAGTTTTCAAAGTCATGTTCACCTAAAAATACTTTTAAGGACTCCTCAGCCCGGCCCCAGTCAACCTGACGAGGGATATGAGTAACTAGGCTCCGGTAAAAGGGAGGTAAAACGGCCCCGTTATAAATTAAATATTCATAAGTTTTCCACAGAGCATCCCTAACGGGGTGAAACTCATCCGTACTCTCCTTGCAGTCATTAATTCTAATCTCATGGGGAAGATGGGAATTTAAGGCCCGTATTAGAGCTGGTGGCTCGATTGAAAGTGGTATTTGTATCTTAACAATTTGATTTAAAGCGTGAACCCCACTATCCGTGCGTCCAGATCCGAGAGACTTAATGTTGTCATTTTTAGTTATTTTAATAAGGGCTTTTTGTAACTCACCCTGCACTGTTCTTTGGGATGGGGTTTGAATTTGCCACCCTTCAAAGAGAGAGCCTTCATAGGAAATATTTAGACGGTAGTTATAGATACTCAAACGTAAAACCAAGTCCGAAACTTGCACCTGTTATAGATATTTCATCTTGAAAATTCTCATAACTTTGAACACGTGCTTCCAAATTGAAATACATATTTGTGAGATCACTTTGACTAAATGTTTTAATCGCCGTTGATTCTGAAAAGGAATTAATACTAATTTGAAGTTTTGCATGACCAAAATAACCGTAACTAACTTGGCGTCTATACCTCTGGTCGTCTTCTCGGTCTAGATCATTCCGTGACTGTAATAGACCCATGGCCGAGGGGCCTCCAGCAAGACTAAGCTTAAAATATCGACTGGGGACCAAGTCAAAGCCCAGCCTTAAATCTAGAGGAACAGTATAGAGTTGAAACTTCACATTACTTTCTTGATTTGGTGAACTTACAAAGATTCCCTTTCCAGCAGCATAACCGACTCCAATTCCAAGGCCATAAAAGGTATTCAACCAACCTTTTGAAATATAATCATCAAAGTTAAAATGAATCGAGCCTCCTCTTTTTGAGCCAGTCGCATTTTTAAAGGATTGTTGATAGACATTATTTCTATCAGTCACATCATATTCATCCTTTATATATGTAAATGAAAAAGAGCCTTCTCCTTTATTATAGATTTCTTTGTAAATATTCTTATTCTTAAATTCGATCAGATTATCTTTATTTTCATGGGTATAAGGAACTTCATTGCCTGTGGAAAGAATTTTTTCCTTTTCGCTTAACTCTTCCTCATTATATTTTGCAGTATCAGGAATAACAAAGGGCTGACTGCCCTTTTTTTCATCTTCCGTTTTCTTAAAGAGAGCATCCAAATCACGTTCACCCATAACATGGCTTACGTCTTCATTATCCTCATCATTTTCCAAGCTTTCTAAAATATATTTATCTGGCTCAAGCTGGTCAGGCATTGCAATGCCAAAGTCCTCTGCTCTTAAAGAAAGAGATAATATGAGACTAAGAATCAGTGTCAGATTCTGAATCTTCGGACCATTCGAAAGCATCGCCAAACTCCTTGATCTTATAGAAGTAATAAAATAGAGAAATAAGCACATAAGACGCCATTCCAAGTGCAAACATTATCTTGTAATAAATAACTGTTAACGCCGCACCAACAAAAAAGAAAAACAAAATAGCGCGCTTATGACGACGAACAAAGTCACCATCTTTGAACGAGCTAAATGGAATCGTCGTAATCATGAGCAATCCATATAGTGCGGTATAGCCCATTGAATACTCTCCATATTCATTCAATATGGGGAACCTATCTGCCAACAAGATAAGGCCGATTATCGCCAACGCACCACCCGGAGTAGGCAGACCCTGAAAGAAGTCAGACCGAACCTTTGTAATATTGGCGTTGAATCGTGCCAACCTCAAGGCAGCACAAAGTAAATAGAAAAAAGAAACTACAGCACCTAGGCGACCGTAATCAAAAAGGTATTTCTGGTATATTAAAAACGCAGGAGCAACACCGAAGGAAACAGCGTCACTTAGCGAGTCGAATTGTTCTCCAAAATGAGAAGCCGTTCCCGTTAAGCGGGCAACTCTTCCATCAACAGAGTCAAAAATTGCACCTAAAATTAAAATCATCGCGGCTTCATAATGCATACCTCTTGAGGCAAACACCATACTAGAAAAACCACATGCCATATTTAGGCCGGTGAAAATATTTGGTAAAAAGAATGTAAATCTCTTAGCAGGACTCATGCCTCCACCTTTTTAACGTCTTTTAAATTAGCAACAATAGCTTGACCCGCTACAATATCCAAACCTTCTTTTACTAGTATCTCATAGTTTTCAGGTAAATATAGAACAGTGGTTCCGCCTAAACCAAAAAATCCCAAGTTCACCTGGGCCTTCCCCTTATCACCAGGAATGACCCTAACTCTTGGCCACATTCCCATCAGACACTTATAAAAATCAATACCAATTGCGATGTTGTTCACGCAGCGCATCCCAAGCGAAAGACTCGGGTTTCGAGGTTGTTCATTTGAAAAAATACTCTTATAGAAATAACGAAAGTGCCCTTTTCCTCCTTGATATGCGAGATCAATGATCTCCGCCTTCAAGGGAAAATAGATTCCATGTTCACGCCACCAGGATGAAACTATAACAATCTCCGTTAAATTATTTCCATAGCGACCATGAACAACTCCCTCATTTACAAGAGCAACCTTTCCATTTACAGGAGCATATAAAATGCCCTCTTTAAGGACCTCGTCTTCCTGAAATGCCGGAGGTAAGCGCCTCGAAAAAAGCAGAAACATAGAAAATATAAATAATGCGATGAAAAGAAGCCAGTAAAGGCCAAAGAGCCACAAAAAGAAGAATATTGAAAAAAATATGGTGTAATGAAAGGAGTTTAGAAAAAATTTCATCTTAGTAATGTACCATTAAGAACATAAGGAATCTTCCAAAAGCTTCCAATCTCTCAACGTTTTCTAGGTAAATTAAACTCTTTTTCCTCTGGTCGATAATAATATGGTGGAAGGTGTTCTCCCCTATCCCTAGCTTTTGAAAATATTTTCACTGACTCATTTTTATATAGATCATAAAGGCTATCTAGCTGCCTACCTAAAAGCTCGCCCTCGAGGTGATACAAATGACTCTCTGAGAGATCCAGCAAATTAAAGTTCTTCTCACTTATTAGATCCAAACTCTCTTGCTCTGGTCCAAAGCTATATTGAAAAACTTCTCCCTTAAAAGCTTCTGCATAGAATTTATATTCACTAACTGCCGCGAAATATGGCACCTCAAAGTGATAAAAACTATATATTGGTAGGCCTTCCATTTCTAAAATCTGGCAAACTCCCTCTGCTACACGAATTCCAGTATAAGAACCCGGCCCATTTGCCAAAAATATCCCCTTAAGATCTTTTACCTTAATATTATGATCACTTAAGGAAGAATAAATAATTGAATGAAGAATCTGAGAGCCTTTCTTGTTGGCAATTAATTCATAATGCTTCCAAGTTAGATCATCATCTAGAAGACCAACTTGGATATAAAGAGAGGAATCTAAGAATAAGTACATGTCTGACTCTTATTAGAAAAAGCGAGAGAAGTCATTAAAAATGGCCCCTACCATTAGCATCAAGAGTAGTGATAACCCTACTTGTTGAGCTATCTCCATTTTCCTTCGAGATACTGGTCCACGATTTAGAATCTCCAAAAAGATGAACATAATGTGTCCACCATCTAAAACCGGAATCGGAAATAGATTAATCACACCTAAATTTACAGAAATGAGTGCCATTAATTGGAAAAAATAGGAAAGACTTGTATTGAAAGAATCGGAGGCAACCTTACCAATGGCCAATGGTCCGCCAATTGTCTTGAAGCTCACTTCCGCCGTAATAAGTTTTTTGAAGCCATCAATTGTTTTTACAATAGTGTTCCAAGTTCTACCAAAGGCCATAATCGAGGCTTCAAAAAAGCCCTTTGGCTTGGTCTCAATAAACTTCAGAGGTTGAAATACACCTCCACTATAAACACCGATTAACTTTACGGCTTCACCATTTTGATTAAGGATTTCAGGCTGAATTTCAAAATTTTTGACTATGCCTTTTCTCCACAAGGAAATTGCTACTTTTTCAGATTTAGATTTTTGGAGATTACCTCTTAGGTCTTCGAAACTATGGACCTCTTTACCTTCTAGAGAAAATAAAGAGGTCCATAGTTTCGAAGACCTAA
>JAFMBV010000197.1 GCA_017858255.1 Bacteriovoracaceae bacterium | reverse complement strand
TTTTCACTAAGTGAATGGTTTCAATCAGATATAGCTGGTTGTTAATAGCTTGGTTGCCCTGCTGCTTGCCGTTTTTAAAGATGATAGTGAATGGATCTATTCCAAGACTAAGTAGTCTTGTGTAATATTTATAAATAGCTTCAAAACTACTTAAGTTAGAGGCTATGAAGTCGGCATTTTCTTCATTAATCGACACAGGGCTATTTTTTAAATCCTCTCTTGTCTTAGGGTCTTTTGATTCTGTCATTAGAACAGTCAAGACAGTGTCAAAATCTTCTAAACATATAGTAGCTATTCGAGCTTTTTTTTCTGCTAAAGAAAGCCTCATTTCACTTTGATCTACTTTTATTTCTTTGAAACCTTTGTCTCGAACAATATTTATGCTATAATTAGTTTCCAGGTAATAGTCATACTCATAACTAGTAGCTCCTTCAAAAGTTTGATTGGTCACGTAGTTAGCTAAATAGAAATCATTTACACTGCCATCTTTCAGATAAAATTTTTCTACACTAAAGATGTCTTGATATGATTGGTGGTAATTATTTTTCTCTCCATCCAACATTTTGTAAGAACAAGCATACTCAGACCTTTCATCAAAATATGTACTAGATGTATTTGCGTTATTTCTATAGAGATAGTTTATCCTTTCAGGATCATGGTTTCTAAAACGAGCAAAGAATTGTTTTGGAGCTTCAGGTCTCAAAAGACTCTCGCCTGTAGCAATATAAACTACGCTTTTAAAATCTTCTTGATTTATGCTAATACCTTCATCGATAAGCGAAGTGATTAAAACTATTTTAATGTGGTCACTGAATTTTCCATTTTGCAGCAGTAATTTGTATTGTGATTCTTTGTTTTTATTGCCTGAATGAATCACCACTATTTCATTTTTATCATATCCATGATTCTTGCATAAGTATTTTTTAGCTTCCTCTAGATGGTCTTTATGATTATATCGGATGAGCATTTTACCAATGTTTGAAGAGACATGGGATATAACGACTTGGTAGCCATTAAGTTTTGTAAAACGTTCAATGACATCCGTTTTGTAATGATTTAAATTCTTTATTTTAAGAAGACTGAAGCCAATTTGTTTAAAGATATTCAAGGGTGATCCAGTCAAAAGGATGACTTTGGATTTTGAAGTTTTTATCATGTACCCTAGCTCGCTAATGACCTCCATTTTGTAACTGTTGTTAATAATTAAGTCATGGCCTTCATCTACAATGATGTAGTCGAATTCTAGATCTGCTAAGTATTTTACCCCTTGTTCGTTAGTTGCTACAAATACATTTGATTTTTTAGCCAATGAATGAATAGCTGCTGAACTATCTCCAATTAAATAAGGGATTTTATGATCGCAATGGATTTGGTATGCTATAGATTGCAATGGAACCAGAAATATAGCTTTTAATGAAGGATTACTTTTTAAATAATTCAAAGTAGCTGTAGTTTTCCCTGTACCTGTATCGGCATATATACATACGTTTTTATACTTATTTGCATAGTTAAATACATTTTCTATTTCCTCTCCCACATATTTCTGTATTTGAAGTTCCGCATCATATTTTATTTCTAAATCTTTAACCATTAAATATTCATGTACGTGTTTTAAGGTAAGTTCATCTACATTTAACTTAGAGATCAAATCTAATTTCTTATTAATGGGTATAAACTTAAATGGATCGCATATCTCAAAAATATCTATTGAGCCTAAATTCTCATTATTGAGCCTCTCAATTGCTTTGTCTATGTCAGATTTGTCTAATGGCTTCTCTTCGTATCCACAAGCCTTAGAATATTTGACAAACTCTTTGTGTGACTGATTGAAACACTTTCTGTGTAGTCTAGAAGGTGTGTAAAGACCGATCCCAAAGCTAGAACTGTGAGAGAAAAAGGTATTTGTGTCTAGGTTGACTTGCCCCGTACTATTACTGCTTGATGTTGGATGAAACCACCTACCTGGACTAACTTCATGAAAGCCACACTCAATGAGCTCGTCTTCAATATTTTTAGTGGTATTGTATTGGTAGTAAATGTCGCCAATGTAAGCTTGCGTTGCAGTATTTGAAAACCTAGGGATACCAGATAGCGTATACTCTTCTTTCTTGTTGATAGTGACTTGAAATTCCTTTGGAGAGGTATTAAGCTCTATTGGAAATTCTTGCATGGCTGTAAATCGGATCTGTCTAAATTTACTCTGTGCCCCGTCAAAAACAACTTTAATGCCAGTTACTTTTTCAATCTCTTTACTAAGAAGAAATGTCACATGATCTCCAATCTTTTTGTGTAATTTTCTTACGTCTTCTAGTAAGGATTCTAGATATGGAACATAAAGCACTCCAGCCATACCAAGTCCGCTATTGGTCCTAAAGGTTACGACACTAATTTCTTTTAGAAAATCATAGACATCACTATTTTTCTTTTTGTCGATTAAGGCTATGTTCTCCTTCTTTTTATCAGTATTTTCAACATCTATATCAAAAAATAAGAGGGGTGAAGCTTTGAAGCAATTATTCCCCTTAATACCTCCATTATAAAGGCCTTTTAAAAAAGCCGGTGCCATGTCTTTTTTGGGCTTCTCGGTTATTGAATTTATTATCTCAATTAGTCCTCTCAAAGATGCGAGCTGAATGATACCGTTATTTGGGTAGTTATTTTTTTCCGCATTATAGTATGGGTGTACTTGAGTAAATTGTTTCTCTGAAATATTTATCTCCTTCGTTAAGTCTATCATCTCTACATTAACCTCTGTAATGATTTTTGATATAATCTTGTTGCCAGCTGTTGAACTTATCTTTCCCATGATGATTAAGATTTAAGTTGAACAACAGCGTTATCAATGTCAGATCTTTTAAAGAAGACCTTGCCTCCAATTTGACAGGCTAACAGGGTTCCTGCTTTTCGCCAATTGTGGACAGTAGATATACTGATTTTAAAAAGTTGTGAGAC
>JAFMBV010000196.1 GCA_017858255.1 Bacteriovoracaceae bacterium | reverse complement strand
AAACGGAAGATGGTTTTCCAAAAAGCCAGTAGGCAAGATCGACTTCGTGGCTTAGGCATAAGATAACACCACCTCCCTGATTTTTTTTAGCTGCATGGCTGATTCGATAGTCCTCATAAGGATGCATACCGGGCAGCCACTCACCGAAATGAAGAGAGGCATGTGTCAATGAACCTAGTGTATTATTTTCAAGAAGGTTTTTAATTCTTATATAGGCTGGATGAAAACGAGTTTGGTACCCAACCATACAACAAAGTTTTTTCTCCTTTGTAATAGCGAGTAACTCCTGTGCTTCTTCTAAGCTAGAGCCCAAGGGCTTCTCAATAAAAATGTGACAGTTATTTTGTGCTGCCAGTATCGCTGTTTCAATGTGCATTGAAATAGGGTTAGTTATAAATGCAATATCAGGATTCCAAGCAAATGCTTCCTCAATATCATAAAAGCACTTTATCTCATAATGCTCACAAGGGTCTTTATCAAGATCTGCGCCAAGCTTATCTGAAATCACCCAATTAAATTTTCGAGATCGAAAAGCACCAATTTCTATATCTTTGCGACTAAGAGACTGCAATATTCGAACATGCCTCTGGCCGATAGACCCCATGCCAAATATCAGAATTTTCATGAAGGGAACCTAGTATCATCTGGGGGAATCGTCACTGAAGAAGACTTTGAATCTTTTAACTTAAGCTGTGCTTCTGCATTTTCAATGTCCTCAGGGTAATCAATATCAATGGCTGGCTCGTGAATTTCAAAAGGAATTATGTTGTTTCCAGTTGTAGATCCTTTTCCTAAAATAACACTTGGCCGAGTTATATCGATATACCCATCTTGCCAATAAACAAGAGGCAGGTTTTGTCTAGGTTGGTTATATGGCTCTTCAATACCCTCTAATGAGCAGACAGATTTCATTAAACCACCCTCATTAATACACCACATTTTAAATGGAGATTCAGAAGATAAGTGCACAGATCTTAAAGAGTCTGCTTCCGGGAACTTCATAAAGTGCTCAATTGCCGCATCAATAGTAGCAACCTTTCTAGCCGGAGGAGTTGGTCGTAAATTAATAACAAAGTCAGGACTATAATTTTCATTATCAAGTAGCCAATTAAGAGCATGCTGATGAAACTCTATATCAACCGAGCGATCACCTGATATTTCGGCAGGTCTTAAAAAGGGAATTTCGGCTCCATATTCTTTAGAAATAGAGGCTATTTCCTCACAATCGGTCGATACGATTACTCTAGTGATCCATTTTGACCCAAGAGCAGCTTCAATTGCCCAAGCAATCATTGGTTTTCCACCAAGCTTAATAATATTTTTACGAGGTACTGATTTAGAACCTCCCCTGGCCGGAATTATTGCTAATATCTCTTTTCTAGCATTCAAAATAACTCCCTTTAGCTAAGTAGCTCTCTCAACTCTAAGTGAAATTTTCTAGCCTCACTTCTAAGGTTATCTCTAACCTCACTAAAGTTAGATTTTACTTCTTTCTTATTCTCCATAGTATAGAAAGCTCTTTCACGCAACTTATCACCACAGTTAACATCAAAGGCATCCACCATCGCGTTTTCTAGTCCGATTCGTTTCATGAAATTTTCCATTCTATCCTGTGTCGTATAAGCAACCATTGGCGTATTTAAACCAATCGATGGAGACATTGAATGGACTCGCATACTGATTGCCATGTCTGCCTTAAAATAACGACCATAGAAGTAACTTGTATCTTTAACGCTATTAAGACCTGTCGAGACCATCCTTTGATGGGCTACTTTTGGAGTAACTTTTTCTAAGAAATCGCTCATCATTTTATAGTCATCGAAGTAGTGAGGACATAAGATAAAATTTAAATCTTTATAGTTGCTTGCAAGAGCCTCAATAGTTTCGACATAACCATCAATTGCTCTTATCCTCGCTTCTGAATATGGTAGATCCGTTTTATATTTTTGGCCAAAGCGACTGACTGCATCTTCATCATTAAAAGAAAGTATTACATTTCTCTTATCTTCTTTTAGTTCTGGGTAGTAACTTGAGTCACCAGTATTTTCCACAAAAACAGCACTATCAGGAACTTCCTTCACAGAGGAAATATCTAGTTCAAGAGTTTTACCCATCCACTCCTTTGTTCCGTCATTTCGAACAGTAAGAGTAATATTCTCTGTTTCAAGGCATAGCTTTACAAATGTCTTAAGCTTATCTAAATGGTGATAAGTTTGTCCTTCCCAGTGTCTATAAGAAAGTCCATAAAAAATTATTGGTTTTTCTATCTTTGGCCATAGGTCAAAAGGTAACTCAAACCGAGACCCTGTTCGATCGTTATAATCACGACCATTGAAAGCCACGGCACCTCCAACGACAAGGCCATCAGAGCTATTCACTTTTTCAACAAATCCAGAGTCAAAATCCAAATCTTTAAAAGTATAGTTATCCCAAGGCTCTCTTAACCAATTAATTGAACCTTCAAAGTCTTCATTCATTGTAGACTCTAGACCACTGATTAAAGCACCATTGCCAATATTAGTACTATTGAAATTTGCTAAATGTATTAAGTTAATCTTTTCCATGATGACCAAGACCTCAAATATTAAAGTTTATTTTCTAATTTTTCTAATGCAATCCAAAATCCTTCACCACCATTTTTATGTCCTTGCCAAATTTCAGGAATAAAAGATGCTTCAGGGCAACCTTCATTTAAAATTTTGCCCAATTTATCAAAATCAATATCACCTTCTCCAACTTGTAAGCCTTCACCATTTACACCCTTGGCATCACCAAGGTGAAGGTGTGCGGTATAAGGTGCAATTTTTTTTGAAAATTCGTAAAAATCATAACCTAAATGATTACAGGTCAACATACTGTGAGAAACATCGTAGCACATGCGTAAATTAAGTTTCTCACACCATAAAACGATCTCTTCGTCCTTAACAAATAGGTTTTGATACCGTTGTCCACCAAAGTGCCAAGGAAAAGGGGCCATCGTCTGAGGAATTAATTCTAC
>JAFMBV010000083.1 GCA_017858255.1 Bacteriovoracaceae bacterium | reverse complement strand
GAGAGTACTATCAGCGCCCTTTTTAACTAGACCATTTTTAATAACGTTCACAAAAATATTAATAGCAATCCAGCCGATTATTAAGCCTAGGAGAGCACTCAAAACAATCGGTACCCTTTCCATAATTATGGGTAATATAGAACTTTTAAAAAATGATATCTTCATTGATGGCCTCTGAATAAATTTTGCTAATGCTAATAGAGATACCTAAGCTTTTCGAAAAACGCTAACTGGAAAAGAGAATTCTATTGGAATCTAATTGGAAAGGAAGGAGAAAACAAAGTAAATACCGCCAAAGAAAAAGAGAAAGCCAATGATAAGCTCCCAATGAGAATCGCGCCCCGTCCATGATCCTTGAGCACTACGACCAGAGAGGAGACGAAGAAGCTTTTGCGCAAATTTTTGCGACCCTTTGACCTCTTCAGATCGGTGGTTTTTATCTCTGTTTAAAATTCCCATAACAACCATATAATAACATAGACTTAAGAACGCACCTACTAAGCACCTGAAATAATGAGTTTATGAATGAAATGGCAGCTTTTTTATGGAGGTGTCTACAAGTTTACCTAAAACAAAGAGGTTATTTTTTAAAAAGGCAGTTCCTCAGATATTGAGGAACTATTTCGCGATATTTTTTTCTAAGAGAAGCTCCTCGAGATCACTTCCTGGAGCAATAGCGGGAGAGCGGCTGATTTTTCCAGCAATCCTTTCTCCGTCCAGTACCCTTAAGTCGATATTATCTTGTGCATATTGATCAGTAGGAAGACCTGCAATAATTGGAGTCTCACCAATCATCAATTTTTGAAACTCTTTAATAATGACGGCCTCATGAGGAGCTTTCTCAAGCTCTTGCCCGTAACTGTGTCCAATATTCAATAAGCACGACACTAGAATCAACAGTATTGTTTTCATTTCTCTCTCCTATTATTGTACTTAACTAAATGCACAGCACATGCCAAACCCTTCGCTCAAGAATTAATGCAATTTCTGATAGTTAGCTAATTATTCAATATGATTAATTAATCATTTTCTTAACAATGATTAAACTTTAGACATATTGAAGAAATTACAAAGACGACTTTGATAAAGAACTCGATCAATTGTTTGACTAATCAAACACCTGTGATTACATATACCTATCTTTTATAAGGAATAGAATGATAAAGACATTGGCAGAACTCAAAGCAGGAGAAGAAGCGCATTTAAAGGATTTTACAAAAAACCCTGCCCTTCACTTTAAACTCCTAAGCCTTGGTGTATTGCCAGGAGACCTCATCAAAGTTCTTTCCTGTGCCCCCTTTGGCGGCCCAATTGCCTTTAAACATGGTGAAGCAACAACTTTCGCGATGAGAAAGAAAGAGGCCAAAGAAATCATTGTACAAATTAACGCTCAAGAAGAGAGGGCACCATAAATGGATAAAATGCCTGTACAAGATTCAACCCCTATTACGGCCGAAGCTTCCTTAAAACACCTTCCCCTTATAGGCCTACCCAATGCGGGAAAATCTACACTTTTTAATCTCCTCACTGGAGGAAGTCGAAAAGTTTCCAACTATTCAGGAATAACGGTAGAAGCTTCGAGAGGCGAACTTTTAACGAACTCTAATGATAGTTCTATTTTATATGAGTTAATCGACCTTCCAGGTATCTATAACCTAACTCCTACGAGCTATGACGAGGGCGTAACGGTCGCCACTTTGTTGGAGTTGGAACCTCAGTATAATTTTGAAAAAGTAATTATTTTACTCGATTGGCATAGAATAGCGCCCTCACTTGGTATGGCCTTGGGTGTCCTTAAAAGAGTTGGAAATAAGGCCATCATAATCATTAATAAAGACGACGATCAAGAAGTCACAATTGAAGATAGAAAAAAACTTCAAGATATATTAGGTGTACCAGTACTACCGATAACGGCCCTTGATGCAGACTTACAAACAATCGACCACTTTATTAGGACAGAAAAACCCTATTCGAAGAAAGATCTCGGGGCAGAATCTCTCCCCATTACCCCTCTTAGTGCCAGTTACCTACCTTCTAGCCTTACCGGTCACAATCAACTAAAGATTATCCCTGGTAAAAAAGGTGAAGAAGCCGTTGCTAATGAAATCAATTGTAATCTAGAAGAATCACACAGAATCCTTGATGGTCTACAGACAAAGAACTTTAAGAGAAGTGGGCTATCCGAAAAAATAGATAAAATTGTTCTTCATCCACTACTTGGCGGACTCATATTCTTTGCCATCTTTTATCTCATCTTCAATGCCATCTATAGTTGGGCAGGTCCTATCATGGGCCTAACAGAACAAGTTGTTTTAATGACTGGTGATTGGATTGGCAGTTACTTACCGCAAGGTGTTTTTAAAAGCCTTATTGTTGATGCTCTCTTTAGTGGTGTCGGCGGAGTCGTGATTTTTTTACCCCAAATTATGATCCTCTTCTTCTTATTAAGCTTGCTTGAGCAATCTGGCTATATTTCGCGAGCGGCCTTTATCTCAGACAGAGTTATGAGCTTCTTCGGTCTTGGTGGTAAGGCGTTTCTCCCTTATATGTCGGGATATGCCTGTGCAATCCCTGGAATAATGGCAGCTCGTACGATTCCTAGCCAAAAGGAACGCTTGGCCACAATTATGACTCTTCCTTTGATTACATGTTCCGCAAGGCTACCTGTATATATCCTGCTAATAGGTACTTTCGTTCCAAGCTATACGGTATTTAAGATTTTTAATACCCAAGCACTGTCTTTCTTTTTTCTCTACTTTCTCGGCTCTTTTATGGCCCTCATCATTGCAAAGATACTTAGACTAAGCGCTTTTAAGGGAGGGCCATCAAATTTTCTTATTGATCTTCCCCAATATGAAAGACCATCTATAAGGGCCGCTTTAAAGCAGTCTTGGCAAAAAGGTAGAAACTTTTTAAAGAAGGCCGGAACTATAATACTGGCCCTCTCTATTCTTATTTGGCTTCTCTCCACATTTCCAAAGGTTTCCCAAGAAAAGATACAAGGCTTAACAGACCAGCAAAGTGCCTCCATTCAACTAGAGCACTCAGCTCTGGGACAGTTAGGACACTTTATTGAGCCAGTGATTGAGCCCATTGGAATGAATTGGAAAATTGGGGTCGGGCTTTTAGTATCATTTGGGGCCCGAGAACTTTTTGTATCGGCAATGGGAACCTTATACGCTCTAGGTGAAGTAGATGAAGAAAGCGAAGGGCTAAGAGCAAAGCTAATAGCAGAAGTTGATCCTGATACAGGTAAAAAAGTATTTGACCTAGCAACGGCCTGGTCGATTCTCTTCTTCTTTGTCTTTAGCCTGCAATGCACCTCTACTTTGGCCATCTTGAAAAAAGAGACCGGAGGCTGGCGCATCCCCTTGATAACATTTACCTATATGCTTGTCCTGGCCTACGGATCAAGTTTTATTGTCTATAGGCTTCTCTCATAAGGGATTCGCCCAGTACACAGTAGAAAAAAAGACAAAAAAAAGCCTTCAATTAAGAAGGCTTTTTCATTTATTCGTTTTTTTATTTTTTACTTAGATGCTTCGTAGATTGATTTGAAACCATCGAAGTCACGAGCAGCAATTTCAGAAAGCATTTTTCTATTAAGACCAATGTTTTTCTTTTTAAGGCTTCCCATGAATTTTGAGTATGAACCATCAAGCATTTTTGCAGCAGCAGAAATACGGACAATCCAAAGCTTTCTCATGTCTCTTTTAAGAAGACGACGACCAATATAACGGTAGTGTAGAGCACGTTTTACTGTCTCAGCAGCATGGTAGAATTTTGTACGACGAGAAAAGTGAAATCCCTTCGCTAGTTTTAAAATCTTGTTTCTTCTTTGGCGGGCTTTAAAACCTCTTCTTGCTCTGGCCATTATTTACTCCTTGTAACGATCCTTTGGGGGGACGAACCACTTTTTAACCCAAAGCTCAGTTTTTATAGATTATTAATTAATTAAATTCCTGGAAGACAACGCTTCATACGGCCTTCATCAGCAGCGTGAACATAGTCAGCCTTTACGTTTCTTCTTTTTTCCTTGTTTGATTTCTTCTCAAGGATGTGACGAAGATTGGCTCTTTTTCTTTTAAGCTTACCTGAGGCAGTGATTGAGAATCTCTTGGCCACTGCGCGACGGGTTTTCATTTTAGGCATTTTTATCTCCTGATGTTCTTCAACTTATATCAGCATCAACAAACCACGAGCACGCGGCTCGGGTCACTCTATCTTTTTTTAAGACGCTATACTTACCAGAATTTTCGCGTCTTTGTAAATACTTAAATTTAAAAGGTCAGTAAAATCAACATGGTGATTTTATTCAGCCGTGCTTTGCTCTTCATTTTCAGCGTTTTGCTCTTCATTTCCAGCATTTTCCGCTTCTCTTTCCTTGGCCTCTAGTTTTTCTAGACGCTTACGCTCTTTTGATCTCTTATCAAGTTCTTTCTTATCTGGAGAAAGGATAGATATAATGCGGTTACCCATAATTTTGGGTGGAGACTCTAAAACTGCGCCATAGCTGCATATACCTTCGAGGATTTCTTTAAACTTCTCAAGACCAGCGTCTCTATAAGCCATTTCTCGCCCACGAAATTGCATAACCATTTTAACTTTGTCTGCATCTTCCAAAAATCTATAAACTTTCTTTAGCTTTGTTTCTAAATCATGAGCTTCAATATTAGGACGAACTTGTATTTCTTTTAGTTGGGCCTGTGATTGCTTCTTCTTCGCCTCATTGGCCTTTTTCTGCTGGTCGTATTTAAACTTACCGTAGTCGATGAGTTTTACTACTGGAGGTTTTGCATTAGGTGAGACTTCTACGAGGTCTAGACCTTGCTCTTGAGCGATTTTACGGGCTTCTTCGATGCTGATTACATCATATGCTGTACCGTCATCTCCGAGCAATCGGCATTCGTTAATTCTAATCTGATCATTGACTCTAGGCCCTTGTGGGCCTCTGCCTCTTCCATTTCTGCGGTCTCTAATAGTACACCTCCGACAGTGCTGTTGTTAATATTAGACCATTTAATTGTTCCCCACATTACTCCAAACCTTATCGGAATGACAAATACAGGCACGTAACCTTTTAAAAATTTTAGGTTCTCATGGCTTTTTATTTTAATCTTTTTTATAAAATTGGAAAGTAACCTTAGGCATTTCTTTTTGGATATGACCAAAATCATCAAAAGGTTCTAATGGCTGCAGCATAACGCGCCACGTATCTGCTAATGCAGTACCTGCCAATGCCCTCAAACTTAGCGCTGTCTCTAAGAGTAGGGGCCCAGTCATTTTATGAACGACACTCTCTGGAACTTCCCAAGAGAAAATCTCACCTTTAAAGCTATCGAAAAGCCCAAGTCCTTCAGGTGGGGCGGCCATATGACCAATGATTTCCCTGCCAACCCAAGCTTCGACAGATTCTTTGCCAAAGAAATAGAAGTAAAGACCACTATTGGCCAATTCTAATCGAGGTTGTTCTATGACGATTTGATCGATAATTTTTACGATCCCTGTCCAAGAGCTCCAAACATCTTCAGGTGAATAATGTCTTTGATACAGTAAGCGAGCATGGGGCGCCATTTCATTTAGTGGGCCAATAAGGGGTACAATCAAGACTTCACCACCCTAATATTGATAGTAAGTAGGTCATTAAGATTTTTTTCAAATTTATCTAGATTAACTTTAAAATCTTCATGTTTCGAAATTTTTAGAAGACCCATATTATTTTCAACAGTGGCCCCGTGAGTGTAAAACTTAAGGGAAGTCTTAGTCAGAGGAATAGAATAGCTCTCAGGATAACGAATCAAACGATCGAGTTTTCTTTCGGCCTCATGAACTTCTTTTACTTTTTTATTAAAGGCTTCAATTTTAAATCCTTGTGGATAATCATGATCCAGCTTTTGCAGGGCCAAACCAGCTACATAATAAGCTTCCATAATATAAGTTAAGGCACGATTAAAAATCCCAACCTTAGAAGCAATCTCGTATAAATCCTGGCGCTCTAAACTCATCAACTCATCAAGATTTCCCACCCTTCTTCCAATGGCGTCACTAACAACGGAGAGGGTTCCATAGAAGAATTCTTTTACAGTCGGCAAGTAAAACTCATGCTTAAGTTGTCTTCTTTGAAAAAGAAAAAATTCCTTAAGGTCCTTAACATCATTAATTTGGCCACTGAACAGATTAATCCAGGCATCTCCAATGATGCTCGGAATAAGGAAGTGGTGTAAAATAGTGTTCTTAAAAAAGAGAATTTCGGTTCGACTCTCCTCACGAATTGAGTAGTAGAGATTACCGTGATGCTCACGTCCAATGACATCAACCTTCTTATTCCCGATTAAGATATCCATTGCCCTTTCTAAACTTTTGGCAAAGGTATCTTCTTGTAGGTTTTTTGTAATGGGGATATTGAACTTGTGACAATACTTAAGGATGGCCTCTGCTTTTGCCATAATATCATGCCAAACCATAGCTCCAGAAGGCTCATCCAAAAGAACTAAGGCCAGAAGTGAAGTTGGTGTCACCATCATACTTTTACCAACTTCACGGAAACATTTAAAGGCCAAATCCTGCGTAAACTTTTTAAAAGCATGAGGATCTTCATCAATATTTAAATTCTGGTTATTGACTTCTACAGGTCTTCCAAGACGAACGTGAATGGAGCCAAACTGGTAAGCAAAGAGTTTAAAAAGACCAAAGAGCTGGCGAGTTGATTCCTTTTTCTTTTTGGCGCCACCAAGCTCTTTTGCCAGTGATTTTTGTTCAGGAACGTACTCATGAACAATAGACACGGGAACAAAGACTAAAGGTGTATTTCTTTCCTTTAACAGGGTCTGATGGGCTTCTAACAGCATTCCATAGAGCCCATAACGAGGTGGTAATAGCTTTCCAGTACGGGAACGCCCACCCTCAAAAAAGAACTCAACGGGTCGCCCCATTTTTAAAAGATAATAGAGGTAAGCTTCAAGGGTTAATTTATAAGTTGCATCATTAGCAAAAGAGCGCCGAATGAAAAAACAGCCCGAGCGACGAAACAAAGTTCCAATAGGAAAAATATCTAAATTAACTCCTCCAGCTACATAGAGGGGAACCTTATAGTTTTTAAAAAATACATAATTGATAGCAAGATAATCAGCATGCGACTGATGATTAGGTACCAAGACAACACATTTATCCTTCATGAGCTCTTTGATATCAACCATAGAGTCGTCATAATTGATTTCATCGTAAAGCTTGGGAAGAGTCGCATCTAGAAATTTTAGAAATGTCTTAATTGTAGTCGGACTAAACTCGGCCCTTACCTCTTCGAGGTTTTTGATGGCCTTGGCCCTTTCCTTATCAGGTGACTCTCTATTTTCAATGCGCTCCTTAAGCTTAGGATAGCTTAGGACAATTTTTTGCATCTTTGTGAGCATTACTACGTGCCTTTCAACGAAATTAAAATTCGCTACTAGTTTACCCCATGTGGTCGACTTTCGCTCATACCAGAAGCACTCATTTCCATAAAAAGTCCTGCCTCACGCATTGAAGTCACATTTTCAACACCAAGATACGTCATACCTGAGCGAATCCCTCCGGCCACTTCATGCATAACATCTTTTACAGAGCCCTTACAAGAGACAAGGGTCGCTTCACCCTCTGCGGCCATACCTTGTGGCAGGTCACCACGCCAAGAAACTTGAGCAGACTTAGAGGCCATACCTCGGTATAACTTTTTACCGCCTTTGATTTCTCCTGGGGTCTCAAGAGTTCCAGAAACAAGAGAGCCAACCATTATACTAGAAGCTCCAGCACATAGGGCCTTCACCATATCTCCACTATTTTTTATACCACCATCTGCAATAACAGGAATTCCATGTTTATCGGCCTCAGAAACACATAAGGCGATGGCCGTGAGTTGAGGTACACCATGACCAGTAATAATTCTGGTGGTGCACATAGAGCCTGGCCCTATTCCACATTTAATAGCATCAGCACCAGCGTTAATGAGGCGCTTTGTTGCCTCAGCTGTTGCCACGTTACCCGCGATAATATCAATTTGTGGGTGAGTTTTTTTCATATATTCTAAAACTTCAATCATCATAATCGAATCACCGTGGGCGATATCAAGGGTGATAATCTGCACACCCGCTTCGACAAGTTGATCGCCGCGCTTTTTACCATCTTCTTTAACACCAATAGAAGCAGCGATAGGCGCATTAATACCCAAGTTGTCATGGTGTTTACGAATTTCTTTCACCATTGCGACTTGCTCTTCAGTCGACGCAAAACGATGGAGAGAACCAAGTCCTCCCATTTCTGCCATGGCACAGGCCATCGCCGTTTCTGTTATGGTGTCCATATTTGCTGTAATGAGAGGCAGTTCAAGACTAAAGTTCTTAGTTACCTTACTTTTTAAAGTTGTATGGCGCCTCGAAGAAATTTCAGAGTGACGAGGGACTAGAAGAACATCGTCAAAAGTTAAACCTTTTGAGCGATTTAAAATTTGTCCGCCAGAAAACATTAATTCCATAAGATTAATCCTTGAGATCGTTAACTTTAAAATTGAACACGTTAGCCTACCGTAGGAAAGGGGCCTTGCAAAGTTATCCAACTTTTTTCATCGCTAATGATTAAGTTTCTATAACAGCTTGTGATGAAGCTTGAGAGTATGGCCACGTATTTTACGCATACAGACAACCATATCGGAATATGTCATAAGATTTAGAGGATCACCTTCAAATTCATCAAAACGCTTTAGATGCTCCTCTCTTAAGGACTCGGCCATAATTTTGAGCTTCTGGGCCTGAATATTGATCTTCTTATCCTCAGTCTCGGGCAATAAGGGAAGTTTTTGACTCACCTCTAAGTAAAACTCTTTTACCTGCTTATAAAAAGCTACAAACTCCTGGCGCCAATCAGACTTACCACCACCTTGCAAATAACGAGTATTGTAACTCGCCACCTTATCAAGATAATCAGCAATATTTTCTAAGCTGTCGGCCAGGAGTATATGAGACTGAACTGTTTGGGCCTGGTTATAGGTAAGGGAGTTCTCCATCAATTGACCTAGGAATTGATTGATTTCACTATGCATATTGTCAGTAATTCTTTCGTAATCTTTGATTTTCGCCATCGTCCTTCCCGAAGCTTCACCATCGACTAGATATTGCTCGGTCAGCTTAAAAAGGCGATCCACGATATTTTTGAACTTGGATAGATGGATTGAGCTTTGAATCAAACTCATGGCCGGAATCATATCCTGGCTGCGACCCAAGTTCTCTAACTCAAAAAGACTTTTATCTGGAGTATCTGGCCAGCGTTTCTTAATGAATAAACGAATAGGCTTTAGAAAGATTAAATAAATTAAAACACTTAAGAATCTAAGACCACAATAGAAAAAGAAGATGTAGTAACTACCTCCATCTTGATTGCCCCAGGAAAGAAAAAATAAGACAAAGCTCCCTAGAATAAAGCCAATTAACGAGAGAATACTTTGACCCATAGCAACTCGAGCAGCGGAGCGATTCCCTCGCGTTCCCAAGCGATAAATAGGCCAAAACCCCAGCCCGTGCACGCCTACAACTGCCGGCAATAACAACCCTAAGTTAAATTGAGCACTCTCTCTAATGACCATAAGAAGAAGAATCGTGATAACTGAGGAACGAAAAATATAGGTTAGGAAACCACCAACGAGAATCCCAGTAATCAAACTCAAAAAATAAGGACCATCGAGACTAGAGCCAAGAAAAGATTGATCAAACCCAGCAAAATACTTTAACCCATCACTTAAAAAGTAACGTCCTAAACTGACTAAACCCAAACCTAGTAGCAATCCATATGAGTTCTGAAACCACAGCCCATAACGGCTTCGCACAAGAACTTGCGCTAGTAGAGCAGTAGATAGAAAAACTAGTCCAGTTTTAAAGGTCAGAAATGAGAAAGCAAGGAGTAGAAAGATAGGACCAAGATTCGCCCCTGCCAAAAACAAGAGCCCTGCCCTCATTTTAATCAAGCCTGCATTGACTAGGCCCAGTAAAGTACTAACGCTAGTCATGGTTGATCCACTTAAGAAAGAAACCAAGACTCCCTTAAAGAAGGTGCTATTATCTTTTTCTCTCATAGGTTTTAAGAGGTGAAAAAGAGGCATCTCCGCTAGTTCTAGCAGGTTATTGCAAATTGTATGGATGCCGGCGACAAGAAGAGTACAACCTACAGCTGCACCGGCGAGAAAATAGAATGTTTCCACCGCTTTACTCAGTCACGTAAGTCGTTTCAGCCTCTTAACTTGCTGTTAAGGAAGCAAAAAAGATGGGGATTATTATGTACAAAATCGTATCCCTAATAAGATAAAAGAGAAAGAAGTAAATAAAGGCCTTAGGGCCTTTATACCAAAGTCTCTCGATGCCTAAGTATTGAGACTTTTTACTCATGGCGATCATAAAACGGCTCTTGCCCCAATGCTTGATAAAGAACGAGGCAGCACCATCAACTTTCTTATCAAAGGCCAAAAATGACCTCTTTAAGACCTTTGGTATAAAAGGGGTCAGGTACTCCCACCATAACTTGGAGTGAAGACCAGTATTTGGTTTATCGATAGGAGCTGTTGATTGTTGCGTTATTCGGTTTGCCATGTGCTCAAAATAGCAGAAGTGGACACACTTGCCCACTCTCGTTGAATAAATTGTTAATATTTCTAAATCGTACAAATCTGTGACAATTCAAAATCAATGTTTTGTTAATTTTAACCCATGCTAAATGGTTTAAAACTCATTAATTTCACCCCAAGTGAAACTTTAGAGACAGCTTTGCAAGAAAAAGCAAAGGGCCAGGTCTTTATCCTTAGAACTTGTCAAAGAACTTTGATTTTAGGTTTTAATGGTCAGCCAGAACTGGTCACCCACAAGCTTAAAGAAGTTGCTTCTTTAGAAGCAAGCAAAGAAGTCTTTAAAGGCCTAAATGCTTATGAGTTTCTCCTTGAAACCATTTGTGGTCTCAAAAGTAGAATTTTAGGTGAAAATGAGATCGTTCATCAATTCAAAGAAGCTTATGCTCAATTTCTTGAGCACGATAATCCCAATAGCCTTATTCAAAATGTCCTTGAGAAGCTATTTAAAGATGCAAAAGAAATACGCTCTACTCATCTTAAGAATATTGGTCTTCAAACCTATGCTGGAATAACGAGGAAGATTCTTCTAGATAAGGCCCAAGCAGACTCTCAAATTTTTATCCTTGGTTCAGGAGAATTGGCCGAAGACATTATTAAAATCACTCACAGACGCTATAAAATCGTCCTCTGTGCAAGAAATATAGAAAGAGCTCAAGAATTACAAAATAAATATAAAGTTACCCTACTAGCATGGAGCATGCGAGATTTGGCCTTAGAGCAGCAATTTATTATAAATACGATAGGTACAAAACAAGAAATATTTGTTCAAAATACACTTGAAGCCCTTCAGACTTCTAAGAAGCTAACCCAACTTATTGACCTCTCTGAGCCGAGCCCGTTTACAACAGTCTCAGCAAAAATTCCTCAAAATAAGGCCATAAACCTAGAAGGTATTTTTAAAGTGGGCGAACTTTTAAATACCGAGAAAAATCAAAAAGTGGATACGGCCTTGACTGCGATCAAAGAAAAAACTCGCCATAGACAATACCACTTTACTCTCAATTTCCCCTTTGGCTGGGATGAACTTCAGTTTGCCTAATACGTTTTCAAACACTCTAAGCCCCTTTTAAAGCCTAATAAAGAGACAAATGGTGCCTCTTTTGTTAAATATGTGAGCACATGGAAAAATTAGATCAAAAGCCCCCCCACTACATAATTGGCACTCGAGGCAGCCTCCTTGCTCTAACCCAGTGTCTTCAGATCAAAAAAGAGTTAGAGGCCTTTAATCAGGCTTCATTCTCTCTAAAAATAATTTCAACTCAAGGAGATGAGAATACTCAGGCACCATTATGGCAGCTAGATGGAAAAGACTTTTTTACAAAAGAGCTTGATGCCGCCCTACTGAACAATGAAGTCGATATGGTTGTTCATAGCTATAAAGATCTCGGGTCGGAAAGACCACTGGGCATAAAACTTGCTGCCATAACAAAAAGAGATTACCCCCATGATATTTTATTCATAAGAAAAGACAGTAAAGAGAAGCTACTTAATAAAGAGCTCAAGACATTTGTCGTGGGAACCTCTTCACCAAGAAGAATGACAAACCTTGAAGCAAACCTAAGACCATTCCTTCCTTTTGGCGAAGAGATGGAAATAGAGGTTAAAACTAAATCCTTGCGAGGTAATGTAAATAGTCGCCTAGAAAAATGCCTAAAGGGAGATTTTGATGGCGTTGTTTTGGCCCTTCCCGGAATTGAAAGGCTGGCCATTGGTCTGGATAACGAAAAAAATGAAGCTTATGAAAAGTTTGGCAATCCAATTATTATTCTCAAAGAGTTAATCAAAGAATTAGACTTTATGGTTCTCCCCTTAAGCAGCTTTCCTGCGGCCGCCAGCCAAGGGGCCTTAGGAATAGAGTGCTTAGAAAAACGAGTTGATGATAACCACCTTGAGAACTTAATAGCGAAGTTAAATCATACACAAACGATTAAAGAGGTTACTGAAGAGCGACTTCTTTTTAAAAGCTACGGTGGTGGTTGCCATTTAGCAGTGGGAATAAGTGTTAATGCTTGGAGTGAAGGATTAAGAAAAAGCCTTGCAGGCAATACAGACGGCGAAGAAATAAAAGAGTTGAGCTTGATACGAGTTGAGCCTCTTCCAAAGATTGACGGGAAGAGCTTTATAGGACTGCCCAATACCTCAAGCTTCGACGGCGTAATCAATGACAAACTATCTAAGAAGGGCGCTCTTGATAATCCACTCTCTATTAAAACAGACCAAGATGTCTTAATTACTAGCCCAAGTGTTCTGAGAATTATTAAAGAAAAATTAAATGATAAATTAAATGTGAACCACTCCCCTAACTGGTGGGCGAGCGGAGTTAAAACAATGAAAGAAATGGCCGCGAATGGGCAATGGGTTCATGGCTGTGCCGACTCGTTAGGTGAGCCTCATCTGGGAAAGATCAGAAACTCTAAACTTATAAATCTATTTTTAGATCAGCCAAACTGGCTATCTCTCTCTCATCAAGAAGCAAGTTCAGGACTTGGAGAGGTTCACCCTATTTATAAAAGAGAATTTGAAGAAGAACTTCCTCAAAGTTACAGGGAAGATGTCGAATCATGTTCGATGTATTATTGGACAAGTTTCCCGCAATACGTGTCTTTTAAAAATCGCTTTAACCTCAACCCATTGGCCGTACATGCTTGTGGCCTTGGAAAAACTTTTGAGCAATTAAAGAAAGAAAACATAAAATTAATACCTATCGCCTCCATGTTGGAACTTAAAACTTGGCTTAAATAAGGAATTCCCATGTCTGATAAACAAACAATGCTTTTTGAAAAATCTAAGAAATTTGTACCAGGTGGAGTACACTCCCCAGTTCGCTCTTTTAAGGGGCTTCATACCACTCCCCGATTTATTGAAAAAGGAAAAGGGGCAAAGATTTGGGATGTAGATGGATTGGACTATATAGATTTTTGTATGAGCTTTGGACCACTAATCCTCGGTCATGGGGACGATAAAGTAAAAGAGGCACTAAACCAACAACTTGAAAAAGGCTGGACCTTTGGTGCATGTGAAGCCTACTCGTTAGAGCTAGCTGAGTTTCTTATCGAAAGACTTCCGCATATGGAGCAAATTCGATTTGTGAATTCAGGGACAGAGGCCGTAATGACCGCAGTAAGATTAGCGAGAGGAGTCAGCGGCAAACGGAAGATAATTAAATTTGATGGCTGCTACCATGGACATCTTGATGCTCTTCTCATCAAAGCGGGATCAGGATTAGCAGGTACTGCAGAAGCTTCAAGTAATGGCGTTCCTGCGTCTATTGCAGAAGATACCTTAATTCTTGAGCTTGGAGATCTTGAAGGCTGCCGAAAAGCGTTTGAAAGGTTTCCAAATGATGTTGCTCTTATAGCTGTGGAGCCTTTGCCTGCAAATAATGGTCTTTTACCTCAAAGTATTGAGTTCTTAAAAGGATTGCGAAAGTTAGCAGATGAATTTGGTGCTTTCCTACTCTTTGATGAGGTTATATCTGGTTTTCGTATTGGCTTTGGTGGAATGGCAGAAAGGACTGGCATCGTTCCGGATATGGTTTGTTATGGAAAAATAATTGGTGGTGGATTACCTGTTGGGGCAGTTGCTGCAAAAAAAGAAGTCATGGAAAAATTAGCGCCCCTTGGAGATGTATACCAAGCAGGAACTCTAAGTGCGAACCCGTTGGCAATGGTTGGTGGGCTTGAAACACTCAAGCGACTAACTCCAGACGCATACGTTGTATTAGAAAAGCAGACGAAGAGTATTGTGGCCTTATTTAAACAATGGTTTGAAGAATTTGAGGGCGGCCGTTTTAAAGACTTAGATATTGTTCAAGAAGGATCTCTATTTTGGATTCATCCAGGTGTTGCACCTAAGAAGGCCAGCGAGATTCCTGAAGACTTAGGCCCTAAGTTTAAAGACCTCTTTGAGGTTTTATTGAATAAAGGCATTTATTTGGCGCCTAATGCTTACGAAGTGAGTTTTGTTTCCTTGGCCCATGATGAAGCAATATTAGAAGAGCTTAAGAAGAGACTATGGGGCTAGATGCGACAATCCGGTAAGCTTCTCCTCACTTTAAGTATGCTTTACGCTGGCATTATTCTCGCCTTGGGATCTTGGTGGCTATACCTTATTGTTAAATATGGTGAAAAAATAGCAGAGATAACTGGCGAAGGTGGTGAGCGAACCCTCAAAATGGTGAAATGGGAAGGTGGAACCTTTTTAACTCTCCTTATATTATTGAGCGCCTCACTTTTATTTCTCTATTGGAAAGATCAGATTAAGACAAAGGGTTTACAGGCCTTCTTCGCAAGTATGACCCATGAATTAAAAACCCCCTTGGCATCAATTCGTTTGCAGACCGAAGTCCTAGCAGAGGAATTAGAAGAAAGTACTGATCCAAAAATAGAGCGACTAGTAGGTCGACTAATTGAAGATACAAATAAGATGGAAACCCAAATGGATAAGATCCTTCAACTCTCAAGAATAGAAGGTGGAGGCACTCTAAATTTAACGACTGTAGATTTAAGAGAGCTACTAGAAAATTCTAAGAAGCGTTGGGGTAACTCACTAAAGATATCCATGAATTTATGCGAAGACTGTCATATTCTAGGTGATGAGTTAGGGCTACAGCTTATCCTAAGAAACCTCTTTGAAAATACTCTTAATCATGCGACCAGCAAAGAGGCCACGATCTCCCTTACCGAAGAAGGAACTTTCCTAATCCTAGAATATTGTGACAATGGAAACTTTCAAGGAGATCCAAAGAAACTAGGAAATCTCTTTTATAAATTCAATTCAAAAAAAGGCTCAGGAATTGGTCTTTACCTTATAAAAAAACTAACACAAGCAATGAAAGGGGTTGTGAATATAACAACACGCCCTCAAATGAAGATAAGGTTTAAATTATTGAAGGCCGACTCTTAAGATGAGTAAGACCTTCACAAAAAACATATTGATTGTAGAAGATGAAGAAAACCTTGGGTTGACTCTACAAGAATATCTTGAAAATAAAGGCTATAACGCTTTTTTGGCCCAAAGTATAAAAGAAGCAAGTACTTTATTTAATGAACACCACCCAGATGTTGTTCTGATGGATATTGGTCTGCCAGATGGATCCGGAATTGAATTTGCAAAAAGTTTACGAGAAGAAAGAAAGGACTTCCTCTTACTCTTTTTATCGGCCTTAAACGACCCTGATACCAAAGTAGAGGCGCTAGAGATTGGTGCTGAAGATTACATAACAAAACCATTTGCCCTGAAGGAGTTGACCCTTCGTTTGGAAAAGAGTCTGCAATTTAGAGAAGGATTAAAAGAAGAGACGTATCAATACGGACCAATGAGTATATCTTTCCAGAAATTCCAAGTCGTAGATGCGCAAAACAAAACGATAGACCTTAGTCAAAAAGAGTGTGCCCTACTAAAGCTCTTACATGACAACAAAGGAAAAGTACTTAGCAGAGAAGATATTATTAAGGTTGTCTGGGGAGAAGATAAATACCCTTCCAACCGAACGGTAGACAATTATATTGTTAGGCTTCGTAAATGGTGTGAAACCGATAATGAAAAACATATTGATATTCAATCTATTAGAGGGATTGGCTATAAACTAGTTATTAAAAACTGAGGGGATATTGTGGGACTATTTGAGAATCGAATGAAATATAATGATGGTAAAACAGGGGTTCCCGTATGGTTCATGCGCCAAGCTGGACGTTATCATTCTCACTATCAGAACATTAAAAAAACTTCTGATTTTATGACAATGTGTAAGGACCCCAACCTTGCTTGTCAGATAACAATGGGTCCTATTGAAGACTTCAAGTTTGATGCGGCCATATTATTTAGTGACCTTTTATTTCCCTTAGAGCAGATGGGCCTAGGGC
>JAFMBV010000082.1 GCA_017858255.1 Bacteriovoracaceae bacterium | reverse complement strand
TAGAGAGAAGACCGGCGATAGCTTCGTTGTTTCGGTGAAGTTTTTCAAGTTGTGTCGTTTTTTGAAAGACTTCTCTGTCAGATAAATCTACCCCCAAAGTTTCTAAGGACTGGTAATGACTGTTTGATTCTTTAACTCTATTTGTGGCGATGACTTTATCAAGACTTGGAATATAGAGGGAATTGTTGAAGTAAGCCTGATCGAGTTCACTTTTAGAGTAGCTCGTTAGGCGACAATCAGTATTATTGACATCAGTTGGTGCAGAGTTTGGATTAAGTGGGTCAACAAACCACACCCGCCATTTTGAATTACTTAGGTCTGATGCAACAATATCAGAGCAAACAGTGCTTGCACTAGTGCCAGCTGGGAAGTTATTACCTCTAAAGTATTGCAGCTGACCACCTTTAAAGGTAATTCCAGTCGCCTTGTAAATCCCATCTCTCCAAAGAATTTCATTAAAGGGAAGCTCATCACGAGTATACCCGATAACGGTTGCTGTCATATCATTTAGCTCTTCAAAGAGAGACCCTTCCTCACTAGACCAAGGAGTAGCGAAGTCTTTTACGGTAATATTATAAAAACTACCAAAATTATTAAATCCATTCCTCGATTCAATGATGTCATAAGCAATAGACTCAAGATTACCTGCATCCTTTGCCTCGAGTATCAGATTAACCTCTCTAGCACTAGGTGATGCACCCGTAAGAGAAGTATAGAAATTCAAAGCCGACTTTCTTTCTGCTTTTGTATAGGCATGTCCCGTGAAGGTCGTAAAACTAAGACCAAAACTAAGACCAACCTTGATCAAAGATGAATAGTTCATAGAGCATGAGTCCCGTTAGCTAGTGTGTGGTGTCTCATTATGAATTGCATAAATTTTTTATAGAAAATAACAAGAATAGCGTATAGAAAATCTACTCATTTCGATTAGTTAAGACCACATTTTAGGAATTACAGTTTGAATCAGGCCATCTTAAAAAAGTGCCACAGAATTTGGTAGTCAATCAATTTTATTAGAATGGATAACCTACAGCTAAGAAGAAGGTGTCAACGAAGTTTTGACGATCAACTGTGGAATTGACGACCTGCCCTTCAAACTCAATGGCGGAATGAGAAAGGCCTACTCTTGTGTATATTGAATCGAATTGATATCCCATATATAATTGTGAATTTAAGGTGCCTTTATCATTTTCTCCACCACGTAATAGGTTAAATGAGACATTTTTTATATCGATATTAGTATTTTGAATTCTAGAACTACGTTGAAAGGAATATCCTAATATATCAATGTTAAAACCAACAAAGATTTTTTCCCATTTAATTTGCGATTCTAATAATAAATTAAAGGAAGTAATACTTATACTTTCAACTACTTCATTAATATCAGACTGAGTTTGATATAGGTCTGAGCGATAGTTCGTTGCTCTGATCCCACCTCCCAATATGATATCTCCATTAAATATTTTGTTTTCTAAATCTAATTGATAATTCCTATTGGCCTTTATACTTATTGCCGTTAAGGTTTCTCGATTTGGGTCTATTGAACCGACACCAAACGCCAGATCAACAGTATTTGATGCTGCAATTATATTCAAAGTAAATAAACTAAAAATTATGCTTAAAAACATCTTCATAATGGTACATTCCCTATAAGTCTCCTATAGTTATCGACTATGCCTTCTATTTAGTAAAATCCTTTTTATGCTGCCCTTATTTTTAGAGAAGGGATTGGAAAGTGATGAAGTTATCAATCTGGAATACATTTAAAGTATGATTCATATTTCATTAAATGTATTTTTAACAAGTTAGGTAGTTCGTAAAAAGAGTAATGGTTTCATATAGACAACAAAATAACCGTATAAATGTAGCTAAAAAAACAACGCTTCATTCTAGATATTATCGGTCTTAGGCCAATGAATCTTAATTTTAGCTAGGCCTATCCATCTAAGATAAAACAGCAAATTTAGGTTCTTGGCACACCCATTGCAAAGTATTTAAACAAATAAGGTAACTAGTAAGAATTGAGTAATAAATGTGTATTTTGGGCCACTAGGTGTCTAAAAAGTAGACAGGTATCACAAATAGCGACGAGGAAAGTAAATGAGCAAATCATTAGAAAACCCAAAAGTTTTCAATCAAACCAACTCTATTATTGAAGGTTGGTATTGGGCCTTACAATCTCACGAGCTAAAAAGAGGACAGGTAAAGCACGCTGAAATCATGGGCAAAAAATTGGCCATTTTCAGAGGAAAAGATAACAAGGTTCGCGCCTTTGATGCCTTTTGCCCCCATATGGGCGCCCATCTTGCTGAAGGTAAGGTAGAAGGAAATGAGCTACGCTGCTTCTTTCACCACTGGAAATATTCCGCTGATGGTGAACTTAATGACATTCCTTGTAGAAAACATGCCCAAAACGTTAGTGCCAAAGTAGAAACCTATCCAATTGAAGAAAGCTTTGGTCTTATTTGGATATGGACCGGAAAAACGGCTAAACGTGGACTTCCCTATGCACCAGAATTAAAGGACTTTGATACAGATTCTATGCTTGGAAAACCGTATGTTAAAGAGTGTCACCCCAATGTAATGATGATCAATGCAATCGATGCTCACCACTTCTCTAGTGTTCATAAACTTCCTGTTAACTTAGAGCTCATTCCAAATGTTATCGATCAGAATACTATCGAGTTTTCAAATATTACGAAGGTCCCAGAGAGCTCACTACTTACACGCTTCATTGGACTTTTCTATAATGGTCCTCTTACCTATTCCCTTTGTTATCACAATGCGACGACTGGAACAGTCACCCTTGGTCCAGACTTTCTACACTTCTACATAATGTTTGCTATTCGCAGTAATGAAAAAGGCCAGGCTGAAGGTCAGACAGTTCTTCTCACGAAAAAAAGAAAAGGGATTCTCGGAAAGGTCTTCAACTCCATTATATTGCGGGCAACACGAATCGTAGGTAACTACTTTGCTAAAGGTGACACAGAGGTCTTTAAAACTATTAATTTTAAATTCAAGACACCTATCAGAGAAGACTACCCTATCATAAAGTTTATTCAACACGCTGAAAAACAAGAGACATGTAATTGGGGATATGCCAAGAAAGTAGATGCCCAGTCAATTGACGCCAACCAGCTCAACTTTATCAATCAACTACTCAATCACTCATCTGAAATAAATACTAAACTAGAAACTGAAAATACGGAGCAATAACATGAGCAACAAACTTTATTATAAAACTGTAAAGGTCAAAGAAATCGCTCAAAAAGACATAACAGATATGTTTTTAATATTCCGTCGTTACTACAACAATGTAAGTGAAGAGCAATTCAAAGAAGACCTCACCAAAAAGGATGCTGTTTTTCTTCTTTTTGATAAGAAACATAACTTGATCCGAGGATTTTCGACTATTGCTGAAATAAATTTTAAGAATTACACCGGTGTATTCAGTGGGGACACAATCATTGAAAAAGAGTACTGGGGTCAAGGCACTCTAGGAGTTGCTTTTCTAAAATACTTATTTCTTAAGAAACTGAAAAACCCATTTAGACCACTCTATTGGTTTCTTATCTCTAAAGGCTTTAAGACCTACCTACTTATGGCCAATAATTTCTCAAATCACTACCCTCGTTTTGAAAAGGAGATCGATGATAAACATCAATCGATCCTAGATTCCTTTGCCAACACCCTATACCCAAAAGATTATTTAACGAACCTTGGGATTATTTCTTTTAAAGATAAGAAGAAAGATTCTTTAAAGGAATGTATTGCTCCTATTTCACAAGAGATGATCAATAGTAACGAGCGTATCCGTTACTTTGCTACTAAAAATAAGAACTGGCAAAAAGGTGATGAGCTCTGCTGTATCGCAGAGATGAGTCTACTGATGCCTTTTAAGTATCAATATAAGAATATAATGAAACAGTTTAAGAAAAATAAGAAAGTCCAAGAGAGAGATCAAAAGACTTCAGTTCTTGGAATCATAAAAGGTAGTCAATCCATATGATAAAGATATTAGTCACAGGTTGTTCATCAGGCTTTGGCGAAGATATCGCGAAACGCTTACTTGAAGACAAAAATAACTTTGTTATCATTACGATGAGAAATGCTGAATCGAGAGATCATGCATTCAAGGCCCTAAATCATGACAATTTGAAGGTCCTTTCTCTAGATATTACGAAGAAACAAGAAAGAGACAATGTAGCTCAATATGTAAGAGACGAACTAAATGGTGAATTAGACATTTTAATCAATAATGCGGGCCTTGGTTTCTACGGGGCTTTTGAACTGACCTCAGAGCAGGAATTACGAGATCACCTTGAGGTCAACTTCTTCGCAACAGCTATTATGATTCAAAAGTTTCTCCCTTTCATCAGAAAAAGCTCGGCGAAACATAAGAAAATCATAAATATTTCCTCGATGTTAGGTCAAGTTGGAATGCCACTTTCAGCAACCTATAGCGCATCAAAACATGCTTTAGAAGGACTTGTTGAAGGACTTCACTACGAATTGGCTCCTCTTGGGATTGACGTCACAACAATTTGTCCAGGAAGACACAGGACAAATTTCATGAGTAATATTTCATGGGCATCCCTCGAAGATAAAGACAACGTCTATAAAGTACAAGAGGAAAACCTTAAGAACTTAATGAGTAAGTTTACTAATGGAAAAGAAATCCCTCTCAGTAATGTATCAAAGAAAATAATAACTATAATGAAAAGTAAAAAATCACCCTCACGAGTTTATGTGGGAAGCGATGCAATTAGTTTTTACCTTTTAAGAAAACTTCTCCCTTTTAACCTTTTCATGGGAACAATCAAAAACCTCTATAAACGCATCATCTTGAAGAGAATGTCCTATGAAAACATATGATTTTAACTTTCAACTTGGTGACATACACAATCGTAGGAACCATAAGCTTGATAGAATCCTAAACAAACGTTTTAAGTCAACCGGAAATGCACCTTCATCTAAGGCCCATTGGAATGCACACAGCTTTGGCCTAGAAAACATTGAATTGTACAAAAACCTTAATGCAAAGGAGAAAGACCTCCTTCTAAAAGAACTTTCTATGGATCGCATTCAAGAAGCTTATCATATCGAAAAATCTGGTATTGCTTACGGTTCCAAGATGACACTTCTTAGCGAGACAATGGATGAAAGAGTTCTCTATGGTAGTTTTACTGGTGATGAGGCCCGTCACTTTAAACTTATTGAAAAGTACTATGACAATTCCTTGAATAATGACATCACCGATAATTGCTTTCTAAACTTTCTTTCACAAATGATTGAGAAGGCGCCTAAGAGGTCTCTTGTTTTTATGATTCAAATCCTTCTTGAAGGCTGGGGGTTAGACCACTACTCATCTATGGCCAATGAGTGCCAAACACAAGAATTGAAAACAGACCTAAAATCTATACTCGAAGATGAAGTTGTTCATCACGGATCAGGTGTCATTCTCTTTGAAGAAAATGAATTAACAAAAGACGAGAGAAAGATTGTCATGAGCTCTCTTGCTTCTTTTTTTCAAATGGTTCAAGTCGGCCCGATCAGCATAATGACAAGGCTTGAATCAATGGGATTAGAGCTTAGTAGAGAAAATAGAATATCGGCCCTTGAGCAAATGAATGCCTATGAAAGTACCGTTTATAAACTTAATGTCCTTAAAAGGTTAATGAAGAAGTCAGGAGCAAAAGGAATCATTGAAGAGCTTGATCATCTCGGCCACCTACAGGCCTTTAGCACCGAACAGATGGCCGCTTGTTTCTAATCTAATTCTCGGTCAAAGACTTCTTTTACAAAGGGGTATTTGTTGTAAAAATCCCGATCAAGTTTCTTAACATAGCGTGGATTTAAACAAATCAAATTAATCTTTGTTGCATAAATAAAAGACTTCCATGGTGCTTCAGAGGCAGTTCTCGATACAATACCATCAAAAATCCAGTGGCTCATATAACCAAAACCATAGAACAACACAAAGTAGACAATAAAAGTCCACCACTCCAATGTATAAAGAGCATAAGGAAGAATAAGCAATCCTCCCGCCATCCCCACTAAATGCATAATCCTCACATGCTGATTCAAATGGAGATAGTAGAAATAGTCTTCATAAGTTTCAAATTCTTTTGGCGTCAGTCCATTAATGGTCTTTTTTCTATCAATTCGTCGATTTTTTAAGGACATGTAGCGACCAGAGGTTAAGTAAGTGGTTTATTATTACGATAATAACATTATATGAAATCCAATGAAATAAAGAACGAACTCTACAACCAGAACACTCAACCATTACGAAAGCATAAGATCTTTAACAACTGGGATGTCGTGACTAAGGGTTGGTATTCTACAGTGAGGTCAAATTCTCTCAAAAAGGGTGATAAGAAGTCAGTTCTTCTCAACGGACAAAAGTTGATCGTCTACCGGGCTGAAACAGGTAAAGTATTTTGTCTGGATAACTTCTGCCCACATATGGGTGTTGACCTTACCCTTGGTAAAGTTATAGATGAAAATATTCGATGTTTCTTTCATCACTGGAAGTTTGATTCTACAGGTAAGTGTATTGATATTCCCTGTGGCGAAGCTCCCCCTAAGAAGCTGAGATTAAACTCCTATCAAACGATTGAAAAATATGGACTCGTTTGGATTTATCCCCAAGCACAAACCGATGAAGAATTGCTTAAAATTCCTTCATTAGAAGGTTTGGATGACGAATCTATTTGCTATAAAATTGATAAAGTCTTTTATCGTAAGTGTCACTTTCATATCACGATGATAAATGGCATAGACCCCCAGCACTTAAGCACAGTTCATAATATCAATATTAATATGGATGTGGATATCGTCAATACACGCCCTAATCACATTGAGATTGGATTACAAGGTAACTTTACTAATTCAAACTTAAAAGAAAGACTCGGTTCTCTAATCTTTGGCCAAAGCTATTCCTATTCTATGAAATATGCCGATGGTTGCCTCGCAGGTCTTACTATGATGAAGGACTCTAAACTCTTCAACCTCATACCTATGCCTCAGCTGCACATGTACTTCTCTTATTCGCAACGTGAAGTAGGAAATGTCATCGTTCGTCCCATATATGTAAACAAGAAAGACCTCGGTCTTTTTGGTCCCATTAAAAACTGGTTTAAGCTTAACCTCACAAAGGCATTATTTAAGATGCTCCAAGGTGAAGATGGTCAAATATACGACAATATCCGCTTTAATACTGAGGCATTCTTAAAAGTGGATGGACCTATCATTAAATATATAAGCTATATCAACAAACTAGCGCCATCAGTTTGGTCTAAGAAGATGCCTGGATCTGATCATGAAGCATCTTAATAAAGAGATCCCCTTCGCGATAAATTAAAGAGCTGTCTTTTATATCACCTGAGTTGATTCCAAGTATTTTAGTATTATATTGAAGTAAACTATCTATTGGTTTTTTTACTTTTATAACTTCCAGAGGGTTAAGTTGTCTAAGCTCTCGAGCATTATGATAGTGAGGATTATTTCGTAAAAGACTCTCAACCTCTTCTACCTTTAATTCATCAAATTCGAGGTCCGTTAAAAGATAATATTTTAAATCATTCATTGAAGCAATTAGAGCAATAGCACCAACAGATTGAACACAGCGAAAGACATCTGTTTCATTCAGTTTCTCTCCAACAAGATCGCTCACCTGAGTGCCTCTACCAATAAATTCTAGCAAAGGTGTCTTCTTAACAAAACCAACCACCTTTACCCTATCCTTCATTGGGTAACGTATAAGACCACCTTTTTGAGAGATTATAAGTTCATAAGTTTTCCCTTTCTCTACTTCCCACAGATATTTAATCTCCTGATTTTCGGTTAAGAACTCAAAGAAAACATCCAATAAAAGCGGTATGCCACCTTCATGATTATAAAGAGGCATGGTCATCGCGGCCTCTGTCGCTAAAAGCCCCTTTTTTTGAAAGATTACTTGATTACCAAAGAAGCCTTTTAGTTTATTGAAATTAATTTCGGCCGAGGCGCTTCCCCAACAAGACACAAGACGAAGTGAGGGAAAGAGTTCAACTAAATCAAAAGAAGAAATTTCACGTGGTTCAAAACTGTGCCCTTTATAGTAACCATTATGGAGATGTTTTTTTAATTCATCTTTGTGTTCCTCAATATATTCAATCAAAGAAATAAGAAAGGTCGGTGACCAAATAGAGATTATCTCTAAATCTTTTGCAGAAACCAGCGTTAAGGCAAGGCCCATCAGAAACTCATCAGAATCTCTAATCCCCTTCGCCCCCCGAAGTTCAATAATAAAGGGAGAAATAAATTTGGATAGTATAGGACCAAGATAGTCGCTGTCGTCTTCAAACCCATTCTTTGAACCTACTTCTGTCCCATTTTCATACGCCATAAACTGAGGACTAATAGAAAAATAAAACTTATAACTCTTTAGAGGAATATTTTCTAAAATATCAAAGGCCCAAAGGCAAAACATTGAACTGAATGTGCCCAGTAATTTATCAGTATAAGGTATTCTTTTCCTAATGCCAGAGCTACCTGAGGTTTCCTCAAAGCAGCGAATCTTTTGAGTAACGAGATCTTCAATAGGACAAATATCTATTAATTCGTTATAAGTTTTAACTTCTAGATTTTCAAAAGTAACCTTCGTCTTTTCATAGCGAGAAGATTGTAAGTACATATTTTTCAATTCTTTTCTTAGCTTTAATTGAGCCTTTTTGGGATCAGACAATTCGGTCTTAAAACCACTGTAAATGTGCCTGAAAAACAGTTTAAAGAGACCTACAATAATAGTCTTATAGATATTAGTCATCGGTTACAATTTTTCCTTTGTAACCATCCTTAAAAATATGAGTATCGGGATAGACATGAGCTCCGGCCTTAACAAAGGTTTTCTCATCCATTGTAACTCCAGGACTTAGAACACTACCGGCGCCGACAAAGCAGTTGTTACCTATTCTAATCTTAACGATTTTCAGCAAACCCTTTCCATCTTTTGGTGAAATCACATGACATACACTTGTAGACCTCTCTCCAAAGATAACGTTGTCTCCAACCTCAAGAAGATTACGATCATAATTCGTTACGCCAGGAGTCCAATAAACGCCTTTGCCAATCGTTGATCCCCAACCTCTAAGCCAAATGGAGTATAAACCAGGTACCAAGATCAAAAGAGACTCAAGCCTAGGTAGAGCGACAAAGAGGAGTTGTATTTGATGTCCTGCCCACCAAGGAGAAAATTGAGAACCAAAAATATCGCTCACGCCTTCTTTTATAGGATGAAAGAAAGCAAGTAATCTAAAAGTTAGTAGAGGAAAAAGATAGATCATGAAGAAAATTGAGAAGAAATTAATGACCTCTGGATGTTTAACAAAATTATAAAATGAAGCCAAAATAAGGACAATATGAATAGATGGATAAAGGTTAAATATCTTACTTTTCAGGCTCACAGATTCTCCTTTCGTAATTTAAAAGGATGGAATAGCTTTGTTTTCAAATCCCCTTTCACCTCAAATCCTAGATCTTTCGGAAATTCTTGACTATGAAAGTAGGTCCCGAAGAGACGATCCCATAAGGAAATATTCGCACCAAAATTAACTCGACTCTTTGAGCGGCTATGATGCCAAGAATGATGGATGGGCGTATGAAGGATAAGGGACACAACCTTGTACAAATTGGAAGTTGGATTCATCGTAAGATAACTATGCCTCCATAAATCCAGCATGGCCGTCATTGAGACCCCAAGAATAAACCCCACCTTATTTTCCAAAAGAAAAAGGAAAAGACTATTTAGCCAAAGATAAGGAAAGAAAAAAGAAGTCCACACACTATTGCGTGAAGACACAATGACATCCATCTCCTTTGAACTATGATGAATTAAATGCAACCCCCACAGAAGATCGGAGTGCATGCTTCGATGAACTAAGAAATAGAAAAAATCGATAATAACAAAGTTTATAAGAAATCCGCTAACGTCACTAAGGTGGAGAGAGTTTTTCCAACTAGGCATAATTAATTCAAATACATGAAAAATAAGAATAAATTGAAGAAATGGAATCAACATCCCTTGAATACTCAAGGAAAGTATATCTACTATATTCTCATCGAACTTTCTCTTTAGGAAGATCAACCTGCGCCCTTGATCTGACAAATGCCACAAGACAAGAAGTACAAAGATGGATAGTTCAATAACAAGTCTTAAATCCAAAATTTGACCTCAACTTTCTTTTCAGCAATCTCCATGGGGTCTCTCCCCTCTTTAATGGCATTATACAGCGACTCAATAAGAACATGGACTACATCGGCCGTTGCATTAGAGAAGTTTTCTCCGTATTTTTTGATGACTTCTGCCTGATTACCTAGAACAACAATATCTTGCTCAATAACACTTTGACCTTGATAGCGAACAATCGGCCGGGCAAGGTAATTAACAAAAGGGTTACCAAAATTATACGTGAGGTCTGTCCATACCCAAGTTTCATACTCTGAGATAGGGATTGACTGACTCGTAATCCAAAACTCTTTTTGATCAATTATATACTTCACACTCGTAACATTAGGAGCGTAGTAAGAGTCGATATGAACGATGGGGACTTTCTTGGGATTTAAAAACCATGAAAACCATCCAAGATTATCTGACTCTCCCAAGTACTCAATCTCAACATGGCCATTCTTTCGATGAACAATACAGTTGATCTCTTCATCAAGAGCATCCCTAAAAATTTTATCATGAACAAAAACTGTATGAGGGACATCTATATAATTCTCAGCACAGTTAATAACAGAGTTGTTAAATTTGTTAAAAAGCCTAATTGTCTCAAAGTTTTTCTTACCATATTGAGGTGATTTAAAAGGCTCTGTATGTTTATCCTTGTTGTCATTTAGGCGCACAAAGACAAACCCCTCTTGTTCAACAACTGAATAAGTAGTTGCACAGCGGTTTCCTATTTTTTTTTGGTCTTTTCCCTCTGAAGGAATACCAACGAGTTTGCCATCACCTTGAAAAGTCCAACCATGATAAGAGCATTGCAACTTACCATTCTTGACCCAACCTTTTGAGAGTTGTGAATTACGATGGATACAGCGGTCTTGAAAGGAGCGCGCCCTCCCTTCTTCATCACGAAAAAGAACAATCCATTCGTCTAGAATTTTTCTCGACAGTACTTGATCGCTCTTAAGCTCTTTTGACTCGCAGGCGACATACCAATAGTCTTTAAAACTTACTGACATCTTATTTCCCGATATACTTTACTTTTACGGATCCATAACATTTAAGCAAGCAGCCTAATCGTGCTTTAGGATCTTCAGATACAATCTCTAGGAATTCTAATTCATCCGCTGAAGCAGTATTACAGTTTTCGCTTCCCTCCTCTACAGTGAGAAGACAGGTTCCACAAATTCCCGTTCGGCATCCAAATAGGATGGGACTATTGAGAGCATCGAGTTCCTTACTCAACTCATTGTCCTCATTTATTTCAAGAACTACCCCTGGATTAATAATTTCAAGACTACATTTCTTGCTCATTTAAGCCGCCTTCTTTTTAAATCTCTGAAATTCAAGAGAGTTTTGAGACAAGTATTTTTCAATAGAAGTCTCTTTCATCTTTCCACCGAGACGTATGTCTTCATCGAGGTAATCAATCCCTGCAAGGTATGATTTATAGCTCTCTAAGGCGGTCTGGTGAGTTTTAAAGCCAAGATGAATACCTTCATTTTCTTTACAAAAACATTGCTCAAGCATGTTAATGGCATCTTTATGGGAGAAGTTAAAGACTTTGGATCTCATAACATCGTAAGCTGCCTGAAATGTTGCGGGGTCATACCAGAAGATTCCGTTGACCATGGTTGAGAAATTCGAATGATCTTTAAGAGTTCCCTGAATACCAAGTTTTGCGATTGAGCGTTCAAAGGCCTTTGGCGCTTTTAGTAGCTTTAAAATATCTGTTCCAATAATATTGGAACTATTGAAGTGGTAAGACTCATCCATAAAGTGAAAATAGCTTACAGCACTTGGAGCAGGCGCCGTTTTTTGCAACTCTGGACTCATATCACTATAAAACTGACTTAATTGATGCTGAATAATTTTTCCATTAAGAGTACGTAGTCCGCGTACAGTTAAGTACTGGCAAGCAATGAAAGCATTACCAGAGCTTAGTAGACCATAACTTTGCAGCTGTAACCTCTTCCAAAATCTTTTTAGAATATTCGTCTTTTGAAAGATCATCGTTTCATAATAATAAGGTCTCATTGAAAAAGAGAAAATTCGCTTACCAAATAGGGCGAACTCTACATCTTCAGAGATTTTCTTGAAGGCACTAATATGCGCCCGCTCTTGCATCGATTCAAAGTCCAGAGTTTCACAAACAGTGCGAAAGTCTTCTATCCCATAAAGTCCTGCAGCGGCGGTTTGATTGAAGTAGATCGTAGCGATTTCGGCGGAAATTATTTGGGAATAGTAAGCAACCCAATAGAGTTGATTCAAAAGGATTCGTTCACTTGCACTGGAATTATCCCAAAGAGGAGTTCCATAGAGAAGCGAGAATTTCTCCGGATTCCAATACACATCTTTACATTCTTCATAACGAAACTTTTCGGCACTCTGATCCAATAGCTCGGTATGATCTTGTTCCTTATTCTTCCTGAAGTTAAACTTCAGTTTCTTATATGTAATGGCATCATCCAATAAGGAAATATTGTAATTCTGAGAAAGCTCTTTTTTCACTCTATCCTCTTCATTTATATCGATACAACCTTATCGTTATAAGTATTCGAGGACTTAACTACTCAAAACAGTTTAAAAGACAGTATTTTACAAAAAAAAGCCTGTAATGATCATATAATTACAGGCGCTTAGCTATTTTATAAAGAGAAACCTATAAAGCAATGTATTCCTTACCTAAGTTTTCTTCTACTAATGAGCGAACCCGACCAGAAGCATCTTTCACGGGAGTCGCGCGATACCAAGAACCTAATCTTTCTCCACGGGCCCTTTGAGCATCTGTATGTCTTTCGGCCCATACACCAGCATCGCTTTTCCAGTAATGAGCACCAGCATATACTTTACGGTTATCTGATTGAAATATCGGTGAATTCATCCCTGTTGCTACGACTGCTTGGCAGCCTGAAACTGCAGCAAAAGTGCTCGCGAATTTAGCGCTAATATTACAAGCATAAAACTGAACAACACAACGACCACAAAATTGAATCTCACCACTATCTACTGCTTCTTTCATATCTTTTTGAAGTGAGCGAGAACCAAACTTTTTAAATCCAGTAGGAAGGTCGCCTTCTGTTGCAAAAATTCCGTTAGTGCCTTTATTACCAGAGAGGCCATCACCTTCACCTGGACGATCTTCTGAAATCCAGCCATGAGAAACGGAGGTAATCTTAGGAATACAACCATTTCTTGATGTATACCTCTTTAAAACCTCAATAAATTCTGGACCATTTTTCCATTCAAGAACTTCTTTATAGTTTCTTTGATTAAGCACTGTTAGAAACGCGCCCTCATCAGTATTGCCCTTTTTGATAAGCGCAAGTCCATTATCATTTCCTGAAAATTGAGTGATTCCAAGTTCATCAATGAAGCTAGAAACTCCCATTTGATCCATATACTGTTGTCGGTAACTCTTTGCCTGGGCCTTTTTTCCAACCTTCTTTGGAAGATCGTATCCATGGGCAGGAGAGAATATTTGATCTTGAGAGCGGCCCAAATTGAAAATCTGTGCCTGCCCAGAAATTGAGATGACCATAAGTGATGTTAAAAATAATGACTTAAACATGTTTAAATCCTTTTGCTTGTTGAGTTCCTAGTAATCAGGGACTTATATCATTTCTCATAAATTAATTACCTGAGATGTAAAATGTTTATAGCTGATAGACAATACAAGACCTCGATTTAGGTTATACAGAATAATTTTCAAGACAGAGCAAGAAAGCTAAACAAATACTAGTGATTCTGAAAGTTAGGCATCTAAAAATGGGTCCCCCCCTGAATAATGAAAATTTGATTGTTGAATAAAATACATTTTAATTGGCCTACTTAAGCTCTTGAGATCCTTTGGGATTTACCTCTTGTTATTAGTTTTGAGAATGACGTGCTATTTCTGTCCCATGGGCAGCTTGTTAAGGGTTAAAACAGGACTTTAAGGAGAGGCAAATGAAATATATATTAATGTTACTAAGCGTCCTTAGTATTCAAGCGGCCGTTTATGAGCCACTTGTTCTATGGAATAAATTAGATGTGAGTGTCTGTTTTTATAAAGAACGAACTCACCTAGAAGATACTGAGCTTAGAAATCTGACTAGGGCAAAGAAAAAGTACAACATTGTGCCTGGTGCCTTAACTCTCCAAGAGCAAAGTAGAATAACACGCTTTATCCAAGATTCCTTTTCAGCGCAAACAACGGGCATTTCGTTCTTTGGTTTTAAATACTGCAAAAGCCCAGTACAGGCAGATGTTGTGGTAATGACAAACTCTCCTTTTTCTCTTCAGGGTGGCGGAAAAATAAAATCCTTCGGTCGCGCATCAATTGGTGAAGCCGGTGTCATTAGTTACAGAGGAAGAGGTTTCTTTAAAAAGAAGCCGGGATTTTACGGGACGACCGGTGAAAAAGCATATGTCTACTTAGCAGAACTTGATAAAACTACCGCCGTTCATGAGTTTGGTCACATTGCAGGCCTTAGGCACGAACATGCTCGAGATGAAGCTTTTAAAGATAGTCAGTGCACACAGGTTCAAGGATATAGTCATAGAGGGAATCCCCTCAAAGAAAACCTATACATTACAACTGAGTCCCCATTTTCCTATGACTCCAAATCCGTCATGAACTATTGCTATATAAACCCCAAACGCAAACAGATTAATGCAGGGGCTTTAGAAGTGATGTCAGACTTGGATCGAAAGACATTAAAGCTTATGTATGAATAGGACCTAAACTTGTCTAAGTAATCACTATTTAAATCATGTTAGAGTCAAATCATGAATAAAGATCTTAAAGTCTTCATTAAAACTCTAACGCCTAAACAAACAGAACAACTCATTAAGATGATCTGGGAAGATAGTGTTGGTTATAAGGAGATCAATAAGGTTTTTTCTCTCGCGCCAAATCAAGTAGAGGTGGTTGCGCGCGGACTAATGAAAGAGAAAGACTTCAAAAGGTGGCGCCTGCGCCAGCAAAAACGATCAACTTTAAAAGGCCGGACAACTGTTTAATTGGCCGACTTTCGTGTTTTGTCATTAAGACTAAAACAGACCCATGGCCTTGGCCTGCTCCATAAGTTTTTCTTTTTCTTCTTCGGACATATTAGCGACTTGGTCTTGCAGTTTCTGCATCTCTTCTGGCCCCATATCCTTCATCATCTCCTGGGCCTTTTCAAAACCCTCTGGACCAAGATTAGGGAGTGCACTTTTGAAGATTATTTTATCAAGTGTTTTTTCGTGATCAATACCTTGAGTCTTGAGCTCTTCAAGAACGCTGTTAAGATTTTCGCCCTTATTATCAGCAACTTCATACATCTTTTCGAGAGGAAGGGAGACTTTTTTAGCTGGAAAACCATTGCTCTTAATATTACTTAGAATTTGATCTATTAGACTCATAACCTTCCTTCTTTTTCAAACCTACTGGGTAGGTAGAAAAACATTAGTCCTTGCTCCTGTAAAGTAAAACCTTAACAGCGCGCTTAACTTTACTACTTAATGTTTTGTCTTTTTTCTGTGATGGTAAGATTCATCGCCCCAAGAAATACCGAGATAAGAGGGCTTAGAATATTAAAGAAACAGTAAGGAGCATAGGACAAGGTGGGCACACCTAAGACTCCTGAATTGTAGGCCCCTCCACTATTCCAAGGAATAAGTACCGAGGTGACCGTCCCAGCATCTTCGAGAGCGCGAGAAAGGTTCTGAGGAGCTAGATTATAGTCGTCGTATGCCTTTTTAAACATACGCCCCGGAATGACGATCGCTAAATATTGATCAGAGGCCGTAGCATTTAAAAAGATACAGCTTCCTAAAGTCGCACCAATTAAACTTCCCGTTCCCGCAACAAGTTTTAATATAGAGTCGGCAATCACTTGGAGCATGCCCGTTGCTTCCAAACTTCCGCCAAAGACCATGGCTGAGAAAATCAACCAAACCGTCGTCAACATTCCTTCCATCCCCCCACGATTGAGAAGCTTATCAATGATTGGATGACCCGATTCAATAAGGAAACCTTTATAAGAGACCTTGATGATTACTTGATAGAGATCCATGAGAGTATTTTGAGCCATCATTTTCTGTAGTAAGTCTTGTTGAAAAACACAGGCGACAATTACTGCACAGATAATTCCAACCGTAATAGCAGGAAGTGCTGGAATCTTCTTTCTTACTAAAAGAAGGACAACCACTGGAGGAATAAAGCACCAGAAAGAAATATTAAAATGTTGATCTAACACCGAAGTGAGCTGTTCAATACTCGATGTCTCTAGCGCCATAGGAGTATTGGTGAGTCCAATAATGGTAAAGATAATAAGGGAGATAATAATCGCCGGACCGGAGGTATAAATCATATGCTTTATATGAGTAAAGAGCTCAGTTCCTGCCATCGCCGCCGCTAAGTTGGTTGTATCCGA
>JAFMBV010000195.1 GCA_017858255.1 Bacteriovoracaceae bacterium | reverse complement strand
AAGTTGTGAAGAGGCTCGCCTTGTCCCATATAAACGATATTCGTAAGGCGCACATTTGGGTCAGCGTTCTTCTTAAGCCACAAGGTAACAGCTAAAAACTGACCAATAATTTCTTGAGGAAGTAGATGCCTTTTCAGGCCCATCGTTCCCGTATGACAAAATGTACAACCAATAGCACAGCCAATTTGCGAAGAGATACACAGAGTAAGCCGATCTCTGGCAGGTATGGCAACGGTCTCAACAGTCTGTTGATCACTCATGCCTATAAGAAACTTTCTTGTTCCATCTTTAGAGAGTCCCTGCCAAGCAACCTTAGGCAAAGTAAGGTCCATCTCTGTTTTCAAGAACTCTTTAAGCTTCTTTGAAACATTGGACCAATTTTCTGGATCAAATTCCCAATTATGATAAAGCCAATTAAAGATTTGCTTGGCCGTAAAAGCAGGGAAGCCTTTCTCAACGAGAAACTCCTCGAGCCCCTCCATTGTGAAGGCGTATAATGATGGTTTTTCAGACTTATCCATAGGAGGAAGTATTATCCTTCATCTGAAGAATTAGCAACTATCCCTGTAAATCCTATGTCTTAGAAGTTATTCAAATTTTAAAGGTCAATGCAGTTTTGTTCTTTTAGCTCACTCTCGATAGTTTGAAGGTCAAAGCTGATCTGACCAGAGCACTCTAGATCGAAGCAATAATCCTGATAACAGCCACTTGTATCGTAAACAAAATCCAACAAGCATGAGTCAGCACTACAATTACCAATCTTTAAAGAGTTTACATTCGTTTTGCCAGAAATCACTTTACCTTGTGAAATGTCTTCCTTCACAAGCTTTAAAATTATCTCATCGCTCAAGGCCATACTTTTTGCAGAAGCAACCATTAGAAAAGCTATCATTAGTAATTTCAATCTAACCCCCAAATTAATACTGCCTCTTATATCTAAGACAAGGAGGTAATTGGCAAGGGTGTATGAAAAGGTGATCGACTAAAAGGCCAAATGGACTTCCATTGCCTTGTGATCAGATCCCTCAATAGCGTTATAAACCATTGATTTCTTTACCTTTAGATCGCGAATAAAGACATGGTCCAGAATATTGCCAAAAGTTTTCATTCGCCCATCCTTGGCAAAGGAGACGGCCTTATAGCGATAGCGATTCATGAGAGAGGAGAGCATTCTTAATTTCTTTTTGGACCAAGTATTAAAGTCCCCACCAAAAACGACTGGCCCATCATGACGACTGGCCTCATCGAGTGCCGCTTTTACCATGTGCTTTAACTTTCTAGTTGAAACAAAGTTGATGGCATGAATATTTAGAGTCAAAAGATTCTTATCTGTTCCCGTTAAATCATATTCAACTACGCCCACCATTTTTGGTGTTTTGATTACAGGCTCACGATAATAACTTCTCTGCCAACCCACGCGAACTGGTTCAAATTGAGATGCTGTTGCAACACCAGTTCGTGCATAGTTCCTCTTCTTATCAATAAAGCTTGTGGCTATGTAATAAGTCCTAGCGCTATCCTTCATAATCTCTTTAGTCATATGAGGAACAGTAAGAACTTCTTGAAGAAGAAGAATATCTTTATCTTTAATAAGCGTTTTAAAATCCTTAGACCAAGTATCTTTGCCGCCTTTATACATGTTCCAAACGAATACCTTAATGTCATCACGAGGAATTATATATTCTAACGATTCCACTCGATTTAAAACAGCGATCACATTATTATCCCGAGGGATCAAAAAGCGTCCTGCTCTAGCATCATAAGACGAAAGCAAAGTGACGAAAAAAATCGCCCAAAAATTTAATTTAATTAAATTATTCATGTTTTTTACAAGCAACATCCGTGTTCCCTTGAAAGAATAAAAAAGTAAGTATTGTCCCTGTTAGTTCTATTATCTTTTAAACTTGGGTTTATTGTAAACTAGACGAATACTTGCCTATTAAATAGGATCTCTGACAGAGTAATCACATCCATTATAACATTCTTTTTATTGATTTACGCTGTCTTCAGTAACGCGTTAGAGCAATATCTTTCACAAAAATATTTTTAGAGAATAATTCTAGATCAAAGTTGGAGGTTATCTAAGTTGAGTTTTCTAAGACAAGAAACTAATTAAAGATCTTATTAAAAAGACCTGACTTACCAGCTTCTGGATTTTTAATAAAACTTCCCTTCTCTTCTAGCTTCTGCTTTAGGTCTTCCACTTTGTAGGAAGCAGCGAGCAACTCATTATAGTCCTCTAAAGACACTAAAGAGGCACCATGATTGCCAAGTTTTTGACAAAGATTAAAGCTAAACTTTTGGATGTTTTCAAGGTCAGTGAAGGGCCCAACGACACCCTCTTCCAAAATACCAGGAGCATGATTGACCACTTCCAAATACTCTTCATCGAGAATTGACTCATCAATTAATCCATTCTCATTAAAAACGGCCATGACCTCTTGGCCAGCATGTCTCCCTGATCTTTTATAGGGACCATAAATAACAGTAAGAATGGATTTTTCTGAGCTCATGAAAAGACTCCAAAGTCTAAGGAGAGAGAACCCTCTGGTAGAAAGTCTATTTCAATCTCTTTTTGTCCGTGATGAAAGGTAACCTTCTCTTCATCGACAACTTTTAAAAGGCGAAAGTTATCAGGAATACTAAATTTCATCTTCTTTTTATAAGAGCTTGGGTTATAGAGGTCCATGCGTCGCACTTCTTCGTAATTTAACTCATTAGTGTTGCATCCTCTCTCTCTCCAAGTCACCTGAACTCCCTCTGGGGGTAAAACCATCAAGTGATTCGTTTTAAAGGTTGTGAGAACTTTATGCCAAAACTCAGAAATCTTTTTGTCATCTAAATCAAGAAGACTATCTCCTTCAAAAATAAGGAAACGTCCCTCACCTAAACTCGCATTATAAATAGTGGTTGCGACCTTTACCTTTTCAACATCTAGATCATTTTCGAGAAAGAAAGCTTCTAGCTTTTTTTGAAACTCACGGCTTAGGCCAGAGCGGTTAAGAATAACTTTGCCACCACTCATAAAAGTCTTGAGTATATTATGGAAAAGTTTTTGATTCATGTTAATGCCATGGAAG
>JAFMBV010000013.1 GCA_017858255.1 Bacteriovoracaceae bacterium | reverse complement strand
CTGAAGACTTTCACCATGCTTGGCAAATATATTTTCCGTATTCAAATGAACAAACCCATGAACTTCACCATCATCAGGGTGATATAGACGGCCAACATCTCCAGCCAATGGAGACTCAACTTCTTCACAATGATTTTTAAGATGAAGAAGCCACTCATCGGGATGCATAAACCTCTTAGTTATTAAAACTCCAACAGCATACAGTGCACCATTCCAGCAATTCGGTCCATCTACATGAGAGCTGCTTCCATTTAAGGAGGTTGCGACAGACTGGTAGTCGGCAAAAACAGAGAAAGTGAAAATACTAAAGATTGTGACCAGTTTAAGCATGGAGTATTATCGCAAATATATAAGGACATAATTGGTCATAAAGTCGAAATTACAGGCAGTGTTATTAAAGTGACACTTTCAAATTAAGCCGATTCGATATGCTCTAAAATGAGTTGATTTAATCGACTAAAACCCAACATATCCCCCCCCAAAGAGATTACTAACCCACCAATATTACTTATCATTATTACCCCTCTGTAAATCCTACATAAATAGAATTTACCCACACAGACAATTCTCTTATCAGCCGCTTATGGCCTATATATGGTCTTGATAACAGAGACATTTTTAGGGAGTAAACGCATGCATAAATCCAGATTAGTCCTTCTATTAGGACTTCTTTTTTCTAGTTCTATATTTTCCCAAGAGCCATTTCCAATGGATCAAAATGCCCATGAATGGGATAAGGAATCCACAACGAAAAAAGGTCGAGACAATTATTTAGTTGGTACATTTGAGCCTCAAAAATTCTCTTATAATAAAATAACTCATATCCTAGTTCCGGGATCAGCGATGGGTGATGAGTCAGATCAGTTTTTTCAAACTACTCTCTTAAGAGCAAAGCTTTACCGCGACCTCTTCCCGAGTCATCAGGTCGTCATTATTTCTCAACCTGATGTAGTTAAAGCTTCTCAAGAAGAAGTTTTTAACCGATTCAATCTTCCCATTATAGAAAATGTTCGTAGTAAACTAACAGCAGGTCAGCTCTTAACCCAAATGTTAAAATTTAAAAAAATAGCTAGCTTCGATTTCTATGGTCACTCAAGCCCATGGGCCCTAAGACTTGGAAAGAAAGATGCATCCATGTTCGCTAGTAAAGGATTTGCCCAACTTAAAGGTAAGTTTATCCCAGGTGCTTACGCTACTCTTAATGGTTGTAATGGTGGATTTACCCTTGCTCCTGAATTGTCAAAGATGTGGGAAATTCCTGTTAGTGGTGCTTTAACTGGAAGTCTTTTTGAAAGGCTTCAAGCTGATGACAAATGGTATAAGAAGTCAGATCGTACCCGTTCTGAGTGGGCCAATGAAAACAGTCTAAACTTTAGCTCAGCACCGTCCTGTAATAATGAGGGAGTTTGCTGGCGCATGAAGCCTCAACGAAATAACTACTCTTCTTACTGGGGAAATTTCAAAGAGGGTGGACTTAGCTTTTACAAGTTCTTTTGTAATTATCCAAATGCTGAAAAAACTTGTTTTAAAGCAATGGCGACAAGTATATTGAGTTTTCAAGCAACTTCAAGGCCAGAGGCCAAACTAAGCTGGAAAAAATTTGAAGCGAAAGTTTTTGATTACCTTTGTTCTACAGCAAAAGATCCCAACTACTTTGATTCTTGTGTTGAGGGAATATTGAAAGCAGTAGCGAGGGGTGACAATGTATTTAAGGCCCATCCAGGTAATGCTCTAAATTGTGATTTCAAAAAGTGCTATGCCAATGTTGTTTGTAAGCAGAAAAAACTCTTTGGAAGAAGTGGACCAAAGGCCGGCACCTGTCATTTAAATACCAATGTAAATCAAAAGCCCACGACTCTTGTTCGTGAATACTTAGCTTTCAAAAAAGGCTTCGAACAACTTTAAAACTTATAAAATTATTTGATTAAGGGAGGCAATTCGCCTCCCTTTTTTATTGAAACCTTCTAGATAGTCTCTTAATAGTCTCTTAAATAAAAAAAGCCACCCTTACAGGTGGCTTCTTTTATATTTGGTGGGCGTGGCAGGGATTGAACCTGCGACATCTGCCTTGTAAGGGCAGCGCTCTCCCACTGAGCTACACGCCCGATTCTTAAATGATTCGGTAAGTGGCAATTTAAGAAAAAGTGGTAATGATGTCAACGGAATTTCTACTAGTTTATAAAAAAAGGGGGCTAAAAGCCCCCTCATTTCAGTTATTTAGCTTTAAATGACTTAGAATTAATTTGCCACCTGAGTAGAAGTACTATCAGACTCAAGAACCTTAAGGCCTACAATCTGCATAAACTTTTCTGGTTGATTCAATTCAAGGGCCACTCTAAGTACTTCTTCCACTTGAGTACAAGGAATAACCGTTAATCCAGACTTAATTTCGTCAGGGATTTCAACTAAATCCTTCTCATTTTTGGCAGGAATAAGGACTGTAGTAATTCCCGCTTGTTTAGCAGCAAGTAATTTTTCCTTAAGACCACCAATTGGTAGAACGCGCCCACGAATCGTCACTTCCCCAGTCATTGCTACATATTGCTGAACTTTAATTCCAGTAATTGCAGAAGTTAAGGCCGTAACCATCGTTACACCGGCAGATGGACCATCCTTCGGAGTTGCGCCTTCGGGCACATGGATATGAATATCATTTTTTTCATACCACTCAGATTCGATTCCAAGCCTATCACTGATACTTCTGACATAACTAAGAGCTGCTTTAGCTGACTCTTGCATCACGTCACCAAGTTTACCGGTAATTTGGATTTGCCCCTTACCCGGTGTTGTCACTACTTCAATGTGAAGAAGTTCACCACCAACAGAAGTCCAGGCCAGACCATTTACAAGACCAACTTGTGGCTCTTGCTCAGTATCCGTATCCGTAAATCTCTTAGCTCCAAGAAATTTGGGGAGTTGTTTAGACGTCACCTTAAATTTCTTTCCAGTTTCGTATTCTTTTTCGACTACCTCAGTGGCAATCTTTCGACAGACAGTATTGAGCAATCTTTCATAGCCCCTAACACCAGCTTCTTTTGTCCAACCACGTATCGCTTCAACTGCGACCTTGTCAGTCATATTAACTTCATACTCATCAAGACCATTGTTTTTACAGGCCTTAGGAAGAAGATAACTTTTACCAATTTGCAGTTTTTCTTGAGGAGTATAACCAGTCACGCTGATAATCTCCATTCGATCTCTCAAAGGTCCGGGGACTTGAGAAAGGTCATTGGCAGTCATGATAAACATAACTTTTGAGAGGTCATACTCTACTTCAATGTAGTGATCCCCAAAGTTTTTGTTTTGTTCTGGATCTAGTACTTCAAGCATCGCAGAGGCTGGATCACCTCTCATGTCTGATGTCATCTTATCGATTTCATCGAGAAGGATTACTGGGTTTGATGTCCCTGCCTTTTTAAGAGCATTGATAATTTTCCCAGGCATTGCCCCAACATAAGTTCTTCTGTGACCACGAATCTCAGATTCATCCCGTACCCCGCCGAGGGAGATCCTTTGGAAATTTCTTCCAAGGGAATCGGCGAGTGAACGTGCAATAGAAGTTTTACCAACCCCAGGAGGGCCAGCAAGGCAAAGGATTGTACCCTTTCCTTCTTCCTTAAGAAGAGAACGGACTGCAAGATATTCGACAATTCTGTCCTTAACATCTTGCATGCCGTAATGATGCTTTTCCAAAACTTCTCGTGCGTGCTTAACGGAATTATTATCTTCAGTGTATTCAGACCAAGGTAGGTTTAACATCCAATCAACATAGTTTCTCACAACAGCTGCTTCTGCTGACATGGGAGACATGGACTTGAGCTTTTTAACCTCTTTTCTTACTTTATCCTTGGCCTCTTTAGGCATATTTTTGGCTTCAAGCTTTTCTTCCATTTCTTGAATTTCAGATTTTTCATCTTTATGACCAAGTTCTTTTTGAATAGCGTTCATTTGCTCATTGAGATAGTACTCTTTTTGGCTTTTTTCCATTTGAGTCTTAACTCGAGAGCGAATGCGTCTCTCAACATTAATGATTTCGATCTCACCCTGCATTTTTTCAAGAAGAAGACGAAGACGCTTTTCGACATCTGTTGCTTCAAGAATTTCCTGCTTCTCAGGAATCTTCATACTAAGGTGGGCAACGATAATATCAGCTAAACGAGATGGATCCGTAATAGAGCTAATACTCATTAATAGCTCAGGTGGAATCCTCTTATTTAATTTTACATACTGTTCGAAGATCGCTTTGATGCTTCTCATAGTTGCTTCGAGGTTTACAGCACTATCAGTTGAAGAATGACATTTAGAAACTTGAGCCCAGTAACCTTCTGGTGAAGCTTCAAACTCATCGATGTTGGCTCGATACTTTCCTTCGATAAGAACCTTTACGGTGTTATCGGGAAGTCTCAACATCTGTATTATGTTAACCACTGTACCCACGTTATATATATCTTCCCTATCAGGGTTGAGAACACTGGCATCTTTTTGAGTAACAAGGAATAACTCATTGTTATTCTTTGCCGCCTCTTCAAGAGCAGCGATCGACTTTTCACGCCCAACAAAGAGCGGAACAACCATGTGGGGAAAGATTATTACATCTCTTAGCGGGAGTAGAGGAAAGCGTGTTTTACTCTCGTTCGATTTTCCAGACATTGTACCTCCTGTACGAAAGACCTTTTATCAAAACCCCGATTCCTCCATGACTCTGCGGATTTTGAAGTCTTACTATTATTTTACCCTTATTTCTAAACTGATTTCAAAAAAAATATGTTGGCCATTATTACCCAGAAAAACTTTCTGTTTACACGCGCTTAGTAAAAGTTCAGTTTAACCAAAGTGCCTAATAATGGGGTTTTAGAGCGTTTTTAGGTAAAAAAAAAAGCTGTCACGGGAAATGACAGCTTTTGTGAGTTGAAAATTTTTTTCCTTTTGAGCCGAAATAACCCGAGTGTTTTAGGCCGATTCAATAGACTTTTTAGCACCAAAGGAACTACTCTCCTCTGGCTTAGGCGGTATCCTGTCTCCCTCTAATAGCCTGGGACTTTCTTCACCAAGAATAGAGGCCTTTGTAAGGATAACTTTATTAACTTTATCGTTAGAAGGAATGTCATACATTATATCTAACATTGTTTGTTCTAGAATTGCCCTTAACCCACGAGCACCTGTCTTTTTCTTAATAGCAATCTTGGCCACTTCAGTTAGGGCATCATCTTCAAATTCTATCGAAATGCCATCCATTTCGAAAAGTTTTTGATATTGCTTAGTAATAGCGTTCTTAGGTTCCGTTAGAATTCTAACGAGGGCTTCCTCATCAAGTTCTTGAAGAAGGGCGTTCACTGGCAATCGGCCAATGAACTCAGGGATGAGTCCAAAGCGACTAAGGTCTTCTGACTCAATACCGCCGAGTTTCTCAACAACTGATTTTTCAGAATCGTTAGCTTTTGCTGTAAGTCCAAGAGGTCTCTTCGTCATTCTCTTTTCAATAATTTTTTCAAGACCTACAAAGGCACCCGCCACTATAAAGAGGATATTCTTTGTATTCACTTGAATAAATTCTTGTTGAGGATGCTTTCGTCCACCTTTTGGAGGAACTGAAGCAACAGTCCCTTCAACAAGCTTCAAGAGTGCTTGCTGAACACCTTCACCAGATACGTCTCTAGTAATCGATGTATTTTCAGACTTTCTTGCAATCTTATCGATTTCATCAATATAGACAATACCGCGCTCTGCTCTTTCAACATCATAATCACAGGCTTGAAGTAAATTAAGAATGATATTCTCAACATCTTCACCAACATAACCTGCTTCTGTTAGAGAGGTGGCATCAGCTATTGCGAAAGGAACATTAAGATACTTAGCAAGAGATTGAGCAATCAAAGTCTTTCCAGAACCAGTAGGTCCAGCAAGAAGGATATTTGACTTTGCCAATTCAACTTCATCTTTACCTTTTCCACCACCACCATGAGAAATTCTCTTGTAGTGATTGTGAACGGCTACAGAAATAATCTTTTTCGCACGATCTTGCCCAATCACATACTGGTCTAAGTGGTGTTTAATTTCGTGAGGCTTTGGAACGTTATCCAAGCTAGCCTTAGAAGTACTTTTGAGAGAGTCCTCAAAAATAATGTCATTACAAAGTTCAATACACTCATCACAGATATAAACACCTGGACCAGCAATGAGCTTCTTAACTTCCTTTTGAGACTTCCCACAAAAGTTGCAATGAAGAGTGCTGTTGTAGCTGCCTTTTTCTTTGGCCATCTTTTAGTCCTTTTCTCTACTTATGCTTTATAATTATTCAGCTTTAATTTTACCTTTTGGATTAATCACTTGATCGATAAGTCCCATTGATACCGCTTTCTCTGGATCAAGGTAATTATCACGATCAGTCCATTCTTCAATTTGAGACTTAGAAAGCTCTTTAGGAGAATGTTTCATATATATACCATTTAACTGGTCTTTTAGAGTTTGTATTTCTTCCGCTTGAATTTGAATATCAGAACATTGCCCTCTAGCTCCACCAAGTGGTTGATGAATCATGATACGTGAATGAGGAAGAGCATGACGATAACCTGCCTCCCCTGCACTTAATAACAATGAGCCCATTGAGGCGGCCATCCCTACACAGTAGGTATAAACTGGGCAAGAGATGTGTTGCATAATATCGTAAATGCCAAGGCCCGCGTAAACAGAACCACCTGGGCTATTAATATAGAAGTGGATTGGGTCTTCTGGATTGTTTTGTTCCAAGAAGAGCATCTGTGCAATGAGAAGGTTCGCCACCACATCATTAACCTGAGTTCCTAAGAAAACAATTCGGTCAATAAGGAGTCGGGAGTAAATATCGTACTGCCTTTCACCTCTTGCCGTTTGCTCAATCACAATCGGATTTGGGATATGCATTGAAGGAAAAGGGTTGTTGCCATTTGAATCGTTCATCTTTTTATACTCCTGGTGCCACCGACATTATGAACCTGCAAGGGAACAACAATGCCTGGGTCTCAAAATCATTGATTTCATTAACGCTTTTCGTCCTGTCCAGCGCAGTTCTTTAGCTCCATAGAATAAAAGTGAGTTAAAATTAATACAAGTCCCAAAAGGCCATAGGTGTCTAGAATTATGAAGTTTTTGCTAAAGTCTTCATTTGCTATGCACCATCTCAGCAAAGACCAACTTAAAGGCCCTACTGTAACCCTTGGCACCTTGCTAATGTCTAGGCCTTCTCTTATCGTAAATTTGCTTAAAATAAGGCAAACTAACCCTGATTTGAAATAACCTTTACGGACATTATCCCTTGAGGTGTAACTTTATTTAATAAGGATAAAATTATGACAACTGAAAATGCAACTCCCTGGACTCTTGTTGGACAGAAGGCCCCTGACTTTAAAGGAAATGCTGTTATCAATGGTGATATCAAAGAAATTTCCCTAGGCGACTACAAAGGAAAGTGGAAAGTTCTTTTCTTTTACCCACTAGACTTCACATTTGTTTGCCCTACTGAGCTTGTGGCGTTTTCTGATAAAATCGAGCTTTACTCAAAAATGGGCTGCGAAGTTATTGGTTGTTCAATTGACTCTGAATTCTCTCACCTTAAGTGGACACAAACTCCAGTTAATGAGGGTGGTGTTGGTGAACTTAAGTACCCACTACTTGCTGACGTAACGAAGAAAATCGCTACTGACTATGGTTGTCTTATGAATGGAGCTGTTGCTTTCCGCGCAACTTACGTAATTGATGACAATGATATCGTTCAGCACATGAGTATCAACAACCTAAGTGTTGGTCGTAACGTAGAAGAATTTGCTCGTCTTGTAGCTGGATACCAGTACACAGCGAAGCACGGCGAAGTTTGTCCTGCTGGCTGGACTGAAGGTGACGACACAATGAAACCTGATCCTACTGGCTCAAAAGAGTACTTTGGAAAACTTAAATAATTTGATTTTAAATTTCCTATAGCAAAAGCCGCCCTTTGGGCGGCTTTTTTATGGAGCTTTCAATGAAGCTTAAAAAGTCTGGAACAAAACACACCCCAATCTTTATTATGGCCCATGGTGCTGGCGCTCCAATGGATTCAGACTGGATGAATCAATTAACTAATGAACTTGTCTCTCGTGAAATCCAAGTTGTTCGCTTTGAATTCCCCTACATGGAGGAAAGAAGGTTAAATGGTAAGAAGAGACCACCCAATACAAAAAAGGTATTGCTTGAGTCATGGCAGAAAGTCATAAAAAAAGTGAGACAAAACTCTCCTAAAAGTCCTATTTTCATAGGTGGAAAATCCATGGGAGGGAGAATCGCAGGTCTAATTGCCGACCAAGTTAAGCCAGAAGGGTTTATCGCCCTTGGCTTCCCTTTTCATGCCCCTGGAAAAGCTCCGGGAGAGCGTATCGAAAACCTCAAAAACCTAAGGACTAAAACGCTTATTATTCAAGGGACTAGGGACACGATGGGCACACGTGAAGAATGCCTTTCCTACCCCTTATCAAAAAAGATACAATTTAAATGGTTAGAAGATGGTGATCATAGTTGGAAACCTAGGCAGAAGTCAGGTCATACACTGGAAGAGCATATGCAAACTGCTGCTGATACCATCAAGAATTTTATAGGATGATACAAGAATGGAAATGTTCTTAGATTTTGTACAAGGTAATGTTCAATATGCCCCCTACGCGTTTTTTGGACTTCTCTTACTAGCTGGCTTTAACCTTCCTATTAGTGAAGACCTCATGCTGCTCTCTTCTGCTCTCATTGCTATAAAAAATCCTGATATGAAAGTTGAGCTCTTTATGAGTGTCTTTCTTGGCGCTTATTTAAGTGATCTTATCTGTTATGCCTTTATGGGCAGATATCTCGGCGAAAAAATGTTTCGTATAAAATTCTTTGCCAATATGGTCTCTGATCAACGGCTAAAAAAAATAAACTCTTTTTACACTCGTTACGGAGTTTTAACTCTAATCATCGGTCGCTTTATTCCTTTTGGAGTTAGAAATGCTTTATTCATCACCGCCGGCCTAGGGAAAATGAATGCCCTTAAGTTTGCTCTAAGTGACTTACTTGCCTGTCTGATTTCTTGCACGTTTTTCTTTTGGCTTTATTTCAGTTACGGCGAGTCCGTTATAGACATTGTTAAAAAAGGAAACCTCATACTATTCACTATTGCTGCGGCCGCAATCACCGGCTGGTTCATTCACAAAAAGATTCGTGAAAGAAGGTCCAAAGGACTTCAGGACACGCCTTTATAAATATCATTTAGTTCAATTCAGAATACTCTAACCTTACATTTAATCCTCCTAAGCGACTAATATCACATAACTTTCTTACTCTTTAGGGCAACTTTCTTACATGGTCGTGGGTAAAAAGTTCACCAATAAAAACGCTGCCTTGAAAGAGTCTTTTTAAACTGTCAAAACCTCCTTCGCAGGAAAAAAGGCAGCAAGGAAATAAAACTCGTGAAAAATGAAGAAATTGAAGCCGCAAAAGTAATCGACCTAAACCATGCTAAGTTGGCCCTAAACGATAAAAAAGAGAATGACTCCCTCTCTCGTTATTTTAAGGTACTAAGCTTTTCTGAACTTATTGATGAGACAACTCAACTCATTGAAGAGCTCAATCGTGAAGGCTCAACTGAAGAGATCATAAAGAAATCAAAAATGATTTTGAAAGAACTCGGTGTGAGATTAAAAAATTCAAAGGGACTAAGTCGAAGTTTTTTGAAAATGAAGGATGAACTTGAAAACAAGCTTACTCGTAGCTAATACGCTACTCCTTTTATTTTGTTTCTGGTGCTTTGAAAGTAGTTGGGCCCAAGATGGATCTTTTAACGGACCATTGAAAGACGAGCAATTGTTATTCAATTGCCACTTACCAATCAACCCCTATGATCCAAACTTTCAGCAGGGTGATGAGAAGTTCTTAAAGATCTTCTATTACCCTAAAGAAAAGCTCATCTCTTTTGACCTCTCTGACATGAGTGGCAACCTGAGCGATATAAGTAAGAAGCAGCGTTGGCCTTTTCTATTAGATGAAGGTTTAAGCGCGCTAAGTTCAAGATTTCCAAAAGGTTATTTATCTATGGTTTATCTTGGCAATGCCTATTGGGGTAGTTTTCTAAAAAATGGTGATCAAGAAGACGAATTCCTCTGTCGTGAAATTCTTAATGTTGAATCCTTATAGCTTTTAGATTGGATTGGACGTACTCAGTAATTTTAGAATTTTCAGATCAAGCATTCCCTAAATCTTAGGGACAAATTAAAAGTGGAAATATTTTAAAGAGATTCCAAAGATTGGTAATCATGAAGGGCCTTCAAGCGCATCTGTGCTATTTGCATGTCAGGGTCGTAACCCAAAAGGCCTGCCGTTTTTCTCAACAGTTCCTTTCGATCTGCTTTTTGACCTCTTCCTTCGAAGAGTCCTAAGAAATAAATCAGATTTCGAGCATAGCGAGAAACATATTTACTAATGAGCTGTGTTTCCAAAGGCTGTGGATTAACAAATTCACAACCTATTTTTGTCACAAAAATCTTATCAATTTCTGAAAAACCTTCAAAAGTTCTGACTATTCTTGCCTTCACGCGAATCACTCTCTTATCCATTTGAGTTACATCTAAACCAAAAAGAACTTCAGGATGTAAAAGAGAGAGTTCCGGGTAATCGATTAAAGGAAACATGAGAGGAATGGCCTTCACAGGAGGAATACTTGGTAAATTATCAAGTAAAACGCCCCCTTCTGAGATATTCAGCATGAAGGCCTTGAGGACGTAGTCCTCCATTAAATAAAGAGTGTTCGTTTTTAGGGGCGCCCTTAAATATTCTCTTTTAAACCTTAAAGTCATAGAAGGTGAGATGCCGCCTCTGAAAGGGCAGACCTTTCACCTTGGGTCAGAATCGTATGACCAACAATGCCTTCACTCTTCATATTCTCTAGTGCATAGACGAGACCGTTATTTACCTCATCTAAGTAAGGGCTATCAATTTGATAGGGGTCACCTGTAAGAACAATTTTGGTTCCTTCTCCAGCCCTTGTAATAATGGTCTTAACTTCATGGGGAGAAAGGTTTTGTGCTTCATCGACGATCAAGTACTGACCAGGAATTGAACGCCCTCTTATATAAGTTAATGGTTCTATATGAAGTAATCCATGATTAATAAGGTCCTCATAGCTGGCCGAACCATCTGTACGATACTGACCAAAAAGAAAATCCATATTATCAAAGATTGGCTGCATCCAAGGCCCAAGCTTTTCATTAACGTCACCTGGAAGATAACCTAGGTCACGTCCCATTGGCTGAATCGGCCGAGAAACGAGAAGACGACTATATTTTTCGTCTCCGACTGTTTTCTCTAGTCCTGCCGCAATCGCCATCAGGGTCTTACCTGTACCGGCCTTACCAACAAGAGACACAAGACTTATTTCATCATTTAAAAGGGAGTCAAATGCAAATTGTTGTTCGATATTTTTTGGGTGAATCCCCCATACTCCTTCACGAATATTAATCAAGGGTACGATTTTTTCTTTTTTACCATCATAGCGTCCGAGTACTCGCCGCCTATCATTTCCTGGAAGCTGAATAATAAAATACTCATTAGGTAGTACTCCAGCATCTTCGAGACCGACATCGGTTAGAGATAAATTCTTCTCACTTTCAAAAAATGAGATCAACTCCTCTTCTACCTCTACCGTCCTTTGACCTGTGTAAAGCTCTTCAACAGATACATCACGAGCACCATAATCTTCAGCAGGAACACCTAGAACATCTGCCTTCAGGCGAAGGTTAATATCCTTCGTCACCAACAGCGTATTTTCTCCAGCATCTTTGCAAGTTATTGCTGCCCCTAAAATAATATTGTCATTGATACTAAGATCAATTTTTGCTTTTGCCCCCATTGTTACTTTCGTATCAATCGTAAGAAAAAGTATCCCTCCATTATCTAGCGAGACACCTTTCACCAAAGAGCCTCTGCTTCTTAGGTCATCGATTATCCGAGAGAAATGTCGAGCATTTCGTCCATTTTCATTCTGGTCTTTTTTAAAGCGATCCACTTCCTCGATAACCACGAGGGGAATAACGACTTTATTTTTACCAAATTTATTAATGGCCTGGGGATCAAAAAGAATTACGTTCGTATCGAGAACAAATGTCTTATCCAATAGGTTTTCCTCCGTGAAAGCCCATGGAAGGGCTTATCCTAATGAAATTGTAAGAAATTGCTCTCGATATGCAAAGAAATGAACTTCAAATAAATCATATATGGCCATATTTACTCTCTGCCTTTAAATGCCCTGCTTTAATACAATAGAAGAGGACATTTACTTAATGACCACCTATTTCGCTCAACTTAAGAGGATTAATTTTTGCGCTATTTTCTCGCTCTTATATTTTTTATCTCTTCCCTATCTTCACTGGGAGCTTTTAGCTACCTCAACAGAAGTGCTGAGGCGATGCTTATGGGGGACGCCTTTACGGCAGTGGCCGATGATGAGATGACCCTCTTCTATAATCCAGCAGCTCTTGGTCGTCATCGAGGCGTTAGTATTATTCCCTTTAAGCCAAATATCACGCTACCAGATGTTTTAGATAAAGAGCTTAGTCTCGATAATCCTAAATTTGGTATCAGCGATCGTTTCCAAAGCTTTCCGAAAGATCCCGCACTTGTTGCCGAAAGAGTTCTCGGTTATCCCATTTATCTAGAAGTCGGAGCAGCTCCGGCCATAAAGATCATGAACTTTGGTTTAAACCTTTTTGCTGTTTCAAAAACAAGTATGGATGTTCAAAATGCTATCCATCCGGTTCTTGATCTTAGTTATCGCCTAGATCGTGGCATTACTTTTGGTTATGCTTTTACCAACGGTAACGGCGGAAAGGGAAAAAATCCTCAAGGCAGCAATACTTCATTTGGCTTTGGTCTCAAGACAATGAATCGCCAGGCCCTCGAGAATGACTTTGATCTCTTTGGCACTAGCCTCCTCGATATCATTCAAAACTCAGATAACTATAAGGCGATCCGTAAGAACTTAGGTTATTCAAAAGGTTCTGGCTTTGGTTTTGACCTAGGTTTTGAGTATAACTATTACACTGGCCCAACACGCTACACTTTTGGGTTGTCATGGCTTGATGTGGGAGACACATCCTTTTCAAAAGAAGATGGTATTGTAGATGTTCCCGACCAAGAGCAATCTTTAAACTTGGGTACATCATTTAATCAAGACTTTGGTCTATTTGATTACACCCTTGCCGCAGACTACTCCAATATTATAGATGCTAGTACTCCGGCCATTTCAAAGTTAAAACTCGGAGCAAGGGCGCGTTTTCCAATTCTTAGTGCTTACCTAGGTTACAACGGGGGTTATGCCTCTTGGGGTCTAGGCGTCGATTTACTCATCTTTAATATTAAACTAGGTTTTTATGGCATTGAACTAGGCCAAAATTTTCGCCAAGAAGAAGGAAAACGAACAGTAATATCCATCTCCTTGGCAGAATTCAATTTAGATCTTTTTTAGTCGCCTAAAAGAAATTTCATCAAAACATCCAGAGCTTCCTTAAAGGGCCCCTTCTCGAGAACTAAACTCATTCTCGCCGTATTCGGACAACCGAAGGCTTCACCAGGAACCAGAGCAAGTCCATATTCTTCAAGAAGCTCTTCACAAATCTCAACAGAATAATCGTCCTCTTTTGAGCGGCTTCTAAATCGCTCAATAACTGGAGTCTGAGAAAAATCGAGAAGGTAGTAAAAAGCAGACGTTGGCTGATAAAAAACATGCCCTAAATTATGATCACTTAATGCTTCACCTAAGGTTTCAGCATTATCACGAAGGTGACGTTTTATGGGCTCTAGATAAACTGGTATTTGATTAAAATCAAATTGTGCCAAGGCCCTTTGAACCAAAGAGTTTGCCCCTGAAGTGGTTTGCCCCTGAAGCTTATTTATAACCGTCGTAAGTTCCTTCGGGCCAATTGTGAAACCAATCCTAAGACCAGTTGAAGCAAGTGTCTTCGAGATCCCATCAACAATCACAGTTCTTGCTAGGAGTTCTGGACGATGCTGATAAAAATAAGTGGGTCTTGGGTCATAGAAGAAAAGCTCATAGTATATTTCATCTGAAATAATTACGATTTCTGGATACTTAAGCATAAGCTCAGCAAAATCGGCCATCCAATCATCTTGGTAATGAGTTCCAGTGGGATTATTTGGACTGTTAACAATGATGATCTTGGTTTTGTCTGTAATCTTTCTTTCAACTTCCTCAAGTGAGGGAACAAAAACATCAAAAGGACTCGTCTCTACAAATACTGGTGTTCCACCACAAAACTTTACCATTTCCGGGTAGGACACCCAGTAGGGTGCAAAAAGTAAAACCTCATCTCCATGATTTATCAGACAGCCTAATATATTTGTCAAAGAGTGCTTACCACCATTAGAGATAACAGCATCAAACTGAACGCCTTCAACAGCAGTCTCTAGGTTGATCTTTCTTGTTTCTTCAAAGTTTTTAATTACTTTTTCTCTTAGCTCGGGAAAACCGGCCACAGGACTGTATTGAAAAGATTTAATAAAATCACTTTCACTACGGATCAGATCAACAAACTCACTCATCGGCCTAAAGGGTAACTGACCCGCAGTAAGGTTGTAGATTTTCTTACCCTGAGCCGCCATTTCAGTGGCCTTAGCATTAAGCTTTAGAGTTATACTTTCAGAAATTTTCTCGACCCTTGAACTCAATTCCATGAGTTATCTCCTATCAAAAAGTGAGGTTTTTATTTTTGCATGCATTTTAAAATAGCTTCGGGAACAAACTCCGACACATCTCTTCCATGCTTATAAAGTTCTTTTACAAGAGAAGAGGAAACAAAGTAATGCTTTCCACCAGTAGGAAGAAAGAAGGTATCGATTTCTCCATAAAGGTGGTTATTCATGGAGGCCATTTGAAATTCCATCTCAAAATCCCCAGTAGGTCTCAGCCCACGAACAATTGCATTGATATCTTTCTTCTTGGCATATTCCACAATCAGACCGTCCCAAGCATCAACCTTTATTCTGGGGTCACTCTCAACATGGGTTTTGATCATTTTGACTCGCTCTGCTTGGCTAAAGAGAGCTTTTTTTGCAGGCGAAACCGCAACCAAAATAGTAATTTCATCAAAGACCCTCAAGGCCCTTTGTAAGATGTCATCGTGTCCAAGAGTAAAAGGATCAAAGGTCCCAGGATAGATGGCCGTTTTCATGGATAACTCCCTAATGATGGTGATATTATCTTAACGAAAGGCCATAGGCTTTGTCATCGGTAATCAATTAAAGCGAAAGACAGCTAAATAGCTTGTTCCTTGCTCGAATAGCTTGTCTGGTTTATGACCTAAAGCGTCCCAATAGCCGCTCTCAATCCCTTTTTGGCGATCAGACTCTATCCATAATTGGTTAATCTGAGGGTTTTCAAGAATTGGCGGCATAAGCGTCTTATAGAGGTCATGACTTTCATATGGTGGATCAAAGAAGACAATCGTTGGCCCGTGACTCTTAAAAGTGGTGGACCATCGCTCAGCTTTTTGTTTAAAAATAGTTAAAGGACGTTCATTAACCTCTGATTCAAAATTTTTCTTAAATTCTCCGATATTTCTCTCTAAAGAACCAATAGCTAACCGATGATTCTCAACAAAACTGACGGATAAAGCTCCGCGGGACCACGCCTCTAGACCTACTGATCCAGTACCTGCACAAAGGTCAATGAAATGATATCCGGATAAGTCCTGAATAGAATCAAAAATTCTTCTCTTAAGAAGAACAGATGTTGGGCGGGTTTGATCACCCTTTGGAACGAAAAGGGACCGGCCTTTGGCCAGTCCCCCTAATATTTTTATACTCATTTTAAAAATCTTTTGGCCGTTAAAGTCGCTTAGGCAGCCTTTTTCTCTTGTGTTTGCTTACCTGTCAAGGGAACTGAAAATTTCACTCCCCCTTCCATATTCACTTCGCAACCATCTTCACTAAGATTCAACTGAACTCCCGCAAGAGTTACTGTTAAGCCACCATCTTTAATATTAACGGTTGCTGTTTCCGAACCAAGTTGAAAATTCAATTGCATATCCATTTCACCCTGACCAGAAAACTGCATATAACCTTCTCCATTAGATGTTGGTTGAGTTGCTGGGGTTTGCGCTATTGGCATGGCCACAACATTATTAGTTTCTTCTTCTACTTCGGCGATTGGAGAAGTTTCTTCTTCTACTTCGGCGATTGGAGAAGTTTCTTCTTCAACCTCTGCCTGGACTTCTTCGGCTTCGGCTTGAACTTCTTCTGACTCAAGAGATTCTGCTTCCTGGAGAAGACTTTCATCGCTTTCAGCAGAGATCTCATCTCCGTCGCTATCGTTTTCAGGAGCTGGAGCTTCTTCGTCGACTTGAGAAGCTTCAACACTTTTAGTTTGTGCGGTGCCCTCTTCCTCAACAAATTCTTTCTCAAGACTTTCTATTTCATTCATAATGTCTTGAAGCTCAGCGTCGTTAAAGCTTTGTTCCAAATTCTCATCTTTTTCCGACATAAAATCCTCCGGCCAGTGCCCTTATATTGCGACTTCATTACATTTCGGCTAATGACTCAGCACTCTTTAGATAAGAAAGTCGTAATTCAGTAATGCGGCATATTTTAACAAAACAAATTCACTTTATGGTGTCAGGATTTTGTCCATTTTAGTCGGTCTTACAATTGCGATGTAACTGTTTTTTCTCGTTTCTCTCATGACAATTCACCCTAAACTACGTTAAATTTCTCCTCCACAACATACACAGAGAACAAAAGATCAAAATGAAAGATCAACAATATTGGGAGCTTATAATTGAGTAAAAGCTCCTTTATGGCCAATTACTGGCTCCAGCATAGCCCTAAGGATGGTTTAGAGCCTAACTTAGCGAATTCCCCTGAATCCCTTTCTTACAACTGTGAAAGAAAGGCTCAAGATAATGCACTTCCCGACTTTCTTCCCGCTATTCCAACAGAAGCCGAAGGCTTTCAGCCAGGCAATTATTTTATTCCAGGCTGGGTAGGAAACTCTCTTTTCTCTAAGCAGGCCATCGGGATAAAAAAGTTACAAGAAAAGCTATGGGAAGATGCCATGGCACGATTTAAGCAAGTAGATAACCTTCCCAGAAGTCTCTCCCTCTCTATTCATCAGGAGTTTCTCGCCTTTTTTCATTTAAATGATCAAAATAAAGAAAGCCATTCTTTAGAGACTCCGGAAACATTTTGGAAAGAATTAAAGAATATTGATTCTGCTCATCGTAAGATACTCGATGACTTTAGTGAGCTCTATAGCTTTCGAGTGGCCACAAACTATTTATCACGATTAAAGTTTTTAATTACATTTTCTAAAGCTACTGGTTTTGAATACTCTCGCAATCACATCATTAACCCCAGTACCTTTAGCCAAATGCTTTTTAGAAAAGGCTCCTCACAAGAGATTGTTTGTGAAGCCTTTAGAATAAATCAATATAGTTGGTATCGTCCTTCATCTCATCTCGCGAGTGAACTTGAGAAATTAACGAGAAACTTCTATAAGCTCTCGATTACTCAAATGATGAAGTTGAGTTCCTTTAGAGACTTTAAAAAGTCTCAGCGGTCTTTAAACTTTGAGAATAATGAATATAGTCATGCCCTATCCCACAGGACCTTTGGGCAGTTTATCAATCAGCTTCTTATCTTCTTCCCTATCTGGCAAAAACAAGAAACCTTCGATTACCCAAGGTCCGTAAATACCACAAAGCCAGAAATTTATAATACAAAGTTTGTTGGCGAAAATATCGAATCCCTTAGTCAGAGTCACTGGCTTGCCCAAGAAGTTAATATGAGTTTTTCTTGGTCAGAAATTATTTGCCCTGAATTCTCAACCAATGACCTAGGCGCCGAAACATTTATAAAGCTTGGTCAGGAACTACAATTTCTCACCTTCCTCGTCCAATATGCACAGTCTCACAACATTAACGCTAGAGAACTTGTCACGAGAGTGACGAGAGAAAAGTACAGTAAAACTAAAAATCGCCAGCTTGGTCAATTCAACCTATTTAGCAATAAGGTAGTCAGCTACGACCGAATTGTTCTCAATATTGGAGATTTACCAAAGAAAAACCCACATCATTTTCTCCTCACAAAGATTCAGGAGCAAAAGGATGAATTGATTGAAGATGGTTACTTTATTGTTCTTAGTAATCAGAAGCTATTTGTTCCAAGCCAATCAAAAAAGGTCGCAGCTCTTTTGAAAGACTTCAAAGTCGAGGCAAACTTTAACTTTGAAAAACTAAAGGCAAAGGGTGAAGTCAGCAACTATGTTTATATTTTAAGTAAGAGAAACCCGTTTGAAAAAAGTGGGAACCCTTTTGAGATAGATCCTGTTAGTCTTACCAATGCATCTGGAGAGGCACAAGAGTCCTGCTATACCTTCCGTATCGCTGGAGAACTATCCCAATTTGGCCACTTCGAAGGAGTCGTTAAAGAGCTTCTCACCTTCTTCAAGACTAGATCCTCTTACGCGATATCAATGCTTCATAGAAATATCTCTCCTGAAATCCAAATGGAATTCCATCAAGATGCCATCATAGAAGGAAAGCTCTTAAGCTCACTTGGAAATGATCGTGAAAGAATCACTCATCCACATTTTTTTAAAAATCTAACAAAAAGCTGTGTGCCACTAGAGAAGTTCTTTAACTTGATGGAGATGAGCCACAGACCAAAAGAAAACCTCACAAATAACTTCTTGGGGATAAACAACTCTCAAAATGCAGAAGGTAAATATATATTGATTGTGGATCTAAGGGACCCCTTAAATCCTGCGATAGAAATATGCACGAATGCTGTATATGCGGCTAAACGCCAAGACTATGGTGATGCTTATTTTTATTATTACTCAATGACTTCAAAAGTTTCTCACCTTAACTTAAACCTTCTAAGAGAGTTTTTTGATTCATCCTTAGGAGCACAGATTGTTCAAATTTGCCTTAGTGGGGGTGCCGCTAAGCTAAAAGGAAAATTACGTTCGCTCCTAATACCACGCTTTTTTGGTGATGGGCACGACCTACAGGGAAGTCCATTTGAAGCGTCAAAATTTCTCAGCTTACAAAAAGAAGATATCCTCTCAAAATCTCCCGGAGATCTTCAGACGCTCTTTAATAATGAGATGGCCTTTCTTGAGCAGAAAAAGCCGGAAAGTCTTTGGGCCTTCTTAAGTATCCTGTGCCACTTTAAGATACTGGCAAAGCAAACACTTGAAGAAACGTCACAAAAGATGTCAGAGCTCTCTTTTAATAACCCAGTAATTAAAGATGAGCTCATCAAACTTGATACAGTTTCGGTATACCCTAATGACCAGGTTTTCACTGAGCTCCTCATAGATCACAAAGACGACCTTGAAAGAACTCTGTCAAAAACACAACTTAAGCTAAAAGACGGTCACTCTACTCTTGAAATTTATCATGAAGATGAGTGCCTAATTAAGTTTCATGCAGAAAAAGAACTTCTCCTTTTTATTGATTTTATACTATCCCAAGCAGGGGGCTATCCAATTTTAGGTATTCTTCAAAACCTTCAAGTCCCAAAAGCGACTCCACTCAAAGAAATTCTTGATAAGTTTAATGGTGTACAGACAACCCTGAGCTCTCTTCTTGAAGGTCTCAATCAAGAAATTAAGCAACAAATCACCAAAGAAATTGCTCAAGTATAAAAGGCAACAAATTTCTTCCTACTAATATAAAATGAAGACATGTCAGAGGCCGATAAAGTTTGGGAACTCCATAAGTCTATCTATCGCCATCTTAAAAAGAGAGCGAAAGGTCTAGAAGGTGAAGTTTCTCAAGAACTAAAAGATTACGAAAAGAATCAAAGAAAGTACGCTAACAGAGACTTTAAAGTCTCTAAGAGTGAAGAGCTTTTTCTAGCTATACGCAAAAGTAATGTCGTCTTTCTTGGCGACTTCCATAGTTTTGATCAAAATTCACGCAACCTTGAAAGACTCACAAGAGAGCTCATCAAACAAAAAAACAAATTCTCACTAGGAGTCGAGCTCGTTAATGAGAATCATCAAGAGAGCATTGAGAGGTATCTCAATCATCAAATTACAGAGTTAGAATTACTTGAGGATATTGAGTACCATGAGTCTTGGCGCTTTCCCTGGAGCTACTATAGGCCCTTTTTTGAAATGGCCCGTAAACATAAGCTCCCAATTATTGCGCTTAATAGCGAAGGCTCTTTGTCTCAAAGAGACTATCGTGCCTCAGAAATTCTTAGTCATTTTATTATAGAGAATCCAACGGAAAGACTTCTTGTTCTTTTTGGAGAACTTCATATTGTTCCCAATAAGTTGCCCAAGATGGTTCAGGATAAAATTCAGGATAAGGTACCTGAATTCAGGTCGACGACAATCCATCAAAACCTTGATGAAGTTCATTGGAAATTACAAGAACATGAGATTGAAAAACATAACCAGATCGTGAAATTTTCTGAGCATGAGTACTCACTTCAGACGGCTCCCCCCTGGATAAAGTATGAGAGTATGATTTATTGGTATGAAAACCTCTCAGACGACCCAGAGTTTGAGCTTCACGATTATGTACTTAATAATGGTATTCTTAATCTTCACTCTAATGTTCCCGAAAACTTCATTTTCTTATGCGAAAAGATTCAAAAGGTTTTGGACTTTGATGTGTCCGGTGAAGAGCTAGAAGATTTTAACTTATATGAACATCAAAATCTAAGCCTCATCCTTGATAAGGTCGGAAGACTACCCAAATCGACCTTATCGAACTTCTTGAAGCGCTTGGTAAAAGAAGGGCGAGTTTTTCGTATTCCATTCTCTAATAACTACTATTGCTCTTCCTACTCTATCAATCGCATGAGTTTTATCTGTGGTATTCACCTTCAAGACATAGTTATAAGAAAGAAGAATATTAATTACGAAAGTATTCTGATGGATAAGTCTTTAGCAAAAAAGTTTGTTCTTATCGTAAAGCAAAATACAATGGGTTATTTAGCGAGTAAAGTTATTAACCCCTTTCGTAAGTGTGACCTCTATATGGATCTAAAGGAGAAGAACAACAACCCTCTTCTTCCAAGTGACCAAAAGATCGTCATCAGTACGATGATTAATATTATCGAAGATGATGGAACAAGTGAGCTAAGTCAGCTCATGGAGAAAAAATCACTTTTTCATGCCTATGAATGTGCTAGAAAACTCGGGTTTTACTTTGGTGAGATCGTGTATGAGGATTTTCTTATTAAGGGTCATAGTGAATACAAAGAGCTCTTCTCTTATTTAACAAACGATCAGTGCTCTTATGATTCATTCTATGACTTATTAAGAAAGCTCTTACCTATCGACAAATATCCTCTTCAGAAAAAGAGATTATTCTAAGCATCTTTTTGGACATTTTTTAACTTCTTAAGAAGCTCTTTCTTTGTTGTCTTCTCAATTCTTGCCAAACGACGCTTAGGAAGAAACTTTTCATTACTTGAGACGGCCTCAAGAATGATCTGAGCCTTACGACCAACATGATGACCATCTTCATTGGCCACATTTTCAAAAGATATTTTACCTGTAAACTCTTCTATTAAACTTTGAGCTATAGCCAATTCAGTATGCTCTGCCATTCCCGTTGCGAGACCTTTTGCTTGTCTCAAGAAACCTTTTGTAAATTCTCTGCCTGAATCAAAAAGATCCATTAAAACGGTACTACCGAGTTTTCTAACACTGACACTTAGGTACTTGTTTGGATCATCAAAGTTATAGTTTTCAATAGCATTGCTTAGCAGGTTATAAAGCGCCTGCTCTAGCGCTTCTTTGTCCCCGTAAATTTCAACCTGTTCCGTCTGAATGTCGAGTTTTATCCCTTGTGTAAAGATTTTTGAAGAAACGATATCGATCACATTACTAACTGTTTCCTCTAGCTCTAAGCTTGGTCGCTTAAAAGCTGGCTTTTGAGGTTCATCTTCACTCCAGCTTTTCTCAATTTTAAAAGCATCCTTAGTAGGCTTCTTACCACTCAAGACAATGGGAGATCCCGCCTCATCCTCTTTACTCTCCGGCACCAATCTTTTCCCTCTCACTACGCTGACATCATATAATCTCGCCATAGACTTGAGACCAAGTCCGGTTAGGGTTTTTATAATTAATTCTTGGACAATACTTGCGCTAACTTTTTCAGATGCTAGAAGCTTTTTGGCCTCAGACTCACCCTTCTCTAAAATATCTTCCTGACCTTTTTGGCGAAAGTAATCAAGACCAATAAAGATGGGGACAAGCGCTGCAACTAAGTAAAAGAAAGTTCCTAAAGTTGCCTTTTGCGATTGAATTGTTGCTTTTGCTGAAGCAAGTGAATCATTTACTTGCTCTCTCTTAATTTCTAATTTTTCAAAACGGCTTCCTAAATTAGAGAGAATGACATTTTCAGGGTTCCCATCAAAGAGCCCTTCGACAGGCTTAGCAATTAGTTTTTGATGAAACCAACTTACGTCAGTTGAGAGTGCATTGAGATCCTCTAAAACAGTACCATTTGTGATTTCTAGATTTTCATAAACACGAATGGCCTCTCCAAAACACTCTTCGCTATTTTTAACAAATGAATCTGCTAAATATTCCGAGCCACTACCAATAAGGCGGGCCGTGTAACTATTGTGAACTCTTGTAAAACAAGTTTGTAGACCTTCTTGAAGGGCCAATATTTTAGAATTTTTTGTTGAGAAATTTTGGAGGCCAGCACTAATCGCGACGAGTGAAAATAACCCTACTGTCGCTAAAATTTTTGATCTTCCTTGAATCCATTTACCTAGGTTAACCTTCATGGTCCCTACCTCTGTTATTATCTTTAAAAAGGGCGCTATACGCCCCTAAATTATGTTTACAAGTTGCAACAAATTAGTCAAGAAAGGGAATATTTGCCTCTTTTACCCGATTATTATGGGTGGTGATTTTTCGCCTCTTACCATGGTAAAGTAATTTTGTGATCTCCAATAACCGCCTCGTTCAGGCCACTATTAATAGCGTCTTAGTACACCTATTTCTTTTCGGGTGCTTATACCTACTTCAGGGTAATTCGGCGCTAAATAAAGCTCAGGAACTTAGTCAAAGGGCCATTAATATTGAGAGCATCAGCCCACAACAATTAAAGAAATACCGTACTGTGGGAGTAAAAGGTGGTTCTAAAAAGTTCTCGATGCAGAAAAAGACTCCCCCATCTGTAAGAAAAAAGAAGAATAATCGAGCCAAAAACCCTCAAGGGAAAGACTCCCCCAATGACAAAAATATCTCACTAGAGAGTCTTAAACCAAAAGTTTCGGAAAAAGACCTTCCGCCGCCACCACCTGACGTAAACCCCCAGGCCTCTCAGACCAAGGCCCGCAATAAATTCAGGGGAGAACAACAAAAAGTTTTAATTAAGAAAGAAATTCGAGCAGCAGAATCAGGAGTCCCTTTAACAGCGCTTAGGTCAGATCAGGCAGTTGAAAACTTTCGCCGTCAAGAAGGGTTAAGACGCAATATGCTTAGTAGCATGGGAACTCAATCGAGCCGTTCTGAAATACTCAATCACACCGGGTTTAATCTCCACTTTGAACCTCCAGAAGGCATATCTGAGGATGAACTTAATAGCGTTGAAAAAATCTTCTTCTCTTTCCAAAAAAGGACATTTACTACCTATGTAAATGCTTTTCTCTCGACCTATCAGCAAAAGCTTTTGAATAAGCCCCAACTAGGACCTGCTTTAAAAAATGAGAAACACTTGTTAACGGGAAAGATTGATTTTGATAAGGAAGGTAATATTTTAAAAATAAAAATTCTAAGAAGCTCTAAAAGTGATGAAGTACATAATCTCTTTGAAGAAACGTTAAAAGAAATTAGGACCCTTCCAAATCCTCCAAAAGCTCTCATTGAAAACCGTAATCAGTTCACGATCTACTACCAACTTAGTATTAATAATTAGTTCTAATTTTTATACAAAAATATAAACAAGAATCGTGCTTAAGGCCGCGAGAGCAATCCCTTTAAAAAAGGTCTGGGAACGCAAACCTATAGTAAAGAAATCAATAATGGCCTGTCTTACAAAGTCACGACTAAAGAGGAGATTTTTATTTTCTTCAACTTTGATTCTCTTCTTTAAGAACTTTAGCGCTTCTTGAATTTCGGGACTCACCTGAGCGTTAAAACCCTCTGGTGGAGAATTTTCAGGAATCAACTTTCTAACATTCTTGAGAGTTTGAGAAAAAGCTCTCACTTTCGCCTGGCACTGGCCACATTCGTTTATATGACGACTGTAAAAAGGACCAGGTTCATTTTGAGGACTCTCAATGAAGGCCATAAGATTGCGAGAAAAAACGCAATCGTTATTATTAAATTGGTCTAAAACATGGTGATAAAGGTCTCTATTTTCTGATGAATAAAGGTAAGTCGATTCTTTCAATTGGTTCAACAAGAACTCTCCCACTCCTGGCCATTATGCGCTAGCAAATTGGCCCGTGCCTGATGTGAAGCCGCCAAGACTCTCTCCTCTCGGCCCTCTAAAACACTTGCCACAAATGAAACAGGATATTGTCTTTTGTCTCTTAAATATAAAATCACCCTTTCATCAAAAGAAAGCTTGAAAAAGGGGTCTTCTTTTTTATAAGCGAAATGCTTTTGTCGAATACGGGCCAAGCTTATCAGGTGGGTTACGAAATCTATCTCAAGACGAGATTCATCCTCATCAAAACCATTTTCCATGGTTAAAACCAACCTACTGATTGAGTCTATCAAAAGCTGTGTTGCCATCAATTCATCGGGAAGAAGAATAAAGGCCAATCCGTAATGTTTATGAGTTAAGGCTTCCATTGCCTTTAAGTGACTTTCCACCCTTTTATTTTAAGCCCTGCCCTCCGTTGGGACAAGCTTAATGTCCACTCTTTTGGAACATCTTTGGATTTATTTAGATATAAAAAGACGAACTTAGGGAAGAAAGATCACTACTTAGGTGTGTAAATCCTTGATTTATCAAAAAACTTATAATTTTAATGCTTTAGGCCTAGGTATTAATCTTAACCGACGCTGGACTCTCTCACTCAAGAAATTTCCTAATAGTCCGATAAGTTACTGAGATAGGTGAAGAAAGAGGATGATCGCCCATGAAAACTTATTATTCAAAGTTATTTAAAAAATCGGCCTTAGTGACGTTGTCTCTATCCATTACAATTGGATTAATAGGCTGTGATCAAAAAAGTACGAAAAAGAATGTTTCTGCTACGTCCACTAATCCGGTAACAAACCCCTTTCCAACAGCAACCCCCTACCCGACAGGAACATCTACTCCCGCCCCTACAAGCTGCGCATATGGCAGCGGCACAGAACCTGGAGTGGCCGACTCCGGACAAACAATTAATTACTACAAACTCAACAGTCCCTACATTATTGCTCATGGGGCTAATCAAGGAAATATTGTTTTCTCAACAGAATCTAATCTTCCTGCAAACTATAATCAAAATATTTTCTTTAGTGATAGCCGCTTTAATGTAAGAGTTATTCCTCGCTATCAAAATAAGGGAACCGATAGTATGGGAATCCCCTGTGCTTATAACCCACAGCCATTTACAAAAATGAATATTGGTATTGTTCTGCGCTCACGCCAAAGTTCGCCAGGAGTTGGTGACTATCATCGCTTTAGTGATGTACAAGTCGATTGCCCTTCAAAGATTCATGAATTTCAGGTTCCTTCAACTTCTGACCCTCTTGTCGTAGAAGTCATGAATGTACAATGGGATTGGAGCTGTAAAAGTTATGAGCAGCAAGGCTACCCTAATGTTCCCGGTGTTTGTCCTTACGACAATGTTTGGCAAACAGAGTGCTATGCTCTTGAAGTTCAATTTTCCACAGATACGACCAAAGATATTCCAGGAACTAGAACTTATCAGTAATTTTTTGACAGTAATTTTCTATATGCTCAACAAGATCAAAGGCTAGATTTTTTCCCACTGCGTGAGAAACCTCAACGAGTAGGCCTGGGCAAGTCAAGTTCGCCTCCTGAATCTTTCCCCCTAAAATATCATAAGCAATCCATGGAACGCCACGTTTTGAGAACTCTAAACTCATGGCCTCACACCTTTTTGCCACATCGTCTTCCAATTTTACCGCATGATATTTAGCCCCTTGGGCAATATTCGCAAGGAACTCTCCCTCAGGTGGAGTCTTTATGATTGTCCCCAATTCTTTTCCATCAAAATAGAGCGAGCGCAACTCACCATTGTAGACCTCTGTTAAAAAAGGTTGGGCCACAACTGGTCCATGATAATCGACTTTCTTTTTTTCAAAGAGCTTGGCCACTTCATCAAAAGCTAATTCCTTTGAAACTTTTTCCACCCCAATTCCTTGAAAGAGATCAATGGGCTTCAGAATTAATCCCTCATAAGGATTTTCTTGGTCGAGATTAAGCCTATCAAAAAACTTTTTAAAACCACTCAGAGAACTTCCAACATAGGTTGGTACTGCATCTTCAAGTTCATAGGAGACCATTTTTTCGTTGTGAACAGCAATTCCCTCAGGATCATTTAATACCGTAATTCCCCATTTCTCTTTAAGGGATCTGAGTATCCACAAATAACGAAGATAACGAGTATCGAAAGGAGGATCTATGCGCATATGAACGATCGTTCGTTTATGCAGTGTGATCTCGTAAGAATTTCCAAGATCAAAAGATTTCAGATAAGAGCCTTCAAACTCACCATCAAAATCATAAATTTTAAAGAGTGGCTCTTCCTTATTCGAAAAATAAAAGTCTTCTTCAAAGAGGAGACCGACTTTACGATTAGATTTCTTTAAGGCCAAGGCAAGTTGTAGAGAACTGTCTTTTTTAAAAACGAGCTTCTCTAATGGGTCAATAAAAAGAACGTGATCAAATGATGATAAGGCCGTCATGGTTGCCCTCGGGTTTTAATTCTCAACTATCCCGAGAAAAATATCAGAAAAGCTCTTCTTTTTCCTATTTTTCTTATAGTCAGAATAGGATTTTTTTAAGTGAAGAAAGAAGTTCTTCAAATCGACCCCCAAATCCTTGTGAAGGGTTTTTATATCTGCTCCGTTATTTTCGTAAGTCATAAAAGCCGCTAAAGAGGCATTATTCCAATTCTTTTTTAAAGGAAAACATCCTTTACCAGGATTTTCAGCACAAATTTTTTCGATTTCTGGTTTTAAAGTCTGTTTCCAATAAGATTCTCTAAACTTTTTGGCATCAATTTGCGTTTTAAAAGACCTTTTTATGAATTCATTATTTAAACTTTTTATCTTTTGAGCAAAAGCACGACTTATGAGGGCCTGACGTCGCTCCTTAGCCTCCTTAAGCTTAATTTGCTCATCATTCCATGCAAAATACTCTAAAGCCATTTCACGGGCAAAATATGTGGCCAAAGCCTCATTGAAATCAACTTCATCTTTGATAAAAAATAGTGTGTGAAAGAGTTCATGAAAAATAAGCTCCGCTAAACCATAATCATCGTAATGAAAAAAGCTTGAAAGGATCTTATCTTCGAAATATCCCAAAGTAGAATAGGCATAAACTGGTCTGACGTAAGTTTCATACTTATCCTGCTCCAGCTCGCGCGCAAAGCTTTTCGCCTTTTGCTGAGAGAAGAAGCCAAGATAGGGAAAGCAGCCCATAAAGGGAAAGCAGTGTCGCTTAGCTTCTATTTTATTAAATGGTGAGGCAATTACCAAGTAAGTGACTGCATCTCCCTCTAGTAAAGTTGTCTCTGAATAGATGCCTGTGGGCTTCATGGACCAGTATTGATAAAAATATTCTTTATATTTCTCAATCTGCCTTATCTTTTGTTGAGCATCGATTGGGGTCTTAGAGTCCTCTAAAACTTCTTTATTAGGTCTCGCAGAAGAAAGTAAGTCCATCTGGCCAAAGCCTTGATCCCATAAATAACCAACCTTCGCACAAGAGAAGCAGGCCAATAACGAAAAAATGAGAAGAATATTATTTAGAGATACCAAGAAAAGCCTAAAAGATAGCGCACATTATCTCTGGCCTTATCAAACTGAAAAGCTTTAAAGATAGTCTTCACTGAACCTCTCAGAGAAACTGTTTTCGTTAGACGCATCTCTAAGCTGAAGCTACCAAAAACAGAGTCATCTCTAAGCTTTGTAACATCATCATTAACAATGAAACTGGTTCCCGAGACGTTATTTCGAAAAGTGGCCTGTGTAGTATCTCTAATAAACTGGCGAGCGTAGCCCAAACTCATACTAGGACGAAAGCGCGCCTTACGAGAAGCAAAAGCCTGCCTTATCCCTACTCCATAAGAATAGACGAGAACGTTATTCTGCTGACCAATCAAATCATAGGTTGGATCAATGGTAAGAACGTTAGTTTCAGAAGTGATTGTTTCCGTTTGAGAATAGTTTAGTTCTATTGCAGTCAAATTAAAGAGGTAAAGGGCCATGGAACCCCCAATTGTTGTCGCTTCAATTTCATTATCCCTGTTCTCACCGTACTTTTGAGTCGAAACTCCATAATCGCCATTAAGTTCAATAAGGGCATAACTATTTGGGAGGACAAAAAGGAATATAAGGAAAACTAAGACATTCTTCATACCTTCTATAAGTCTACAACTCATAAGGATGAATTGGACGCATGGGAGGTTTCTTCCTCCCAACCATCATAAGCCACTGAAATGACTAGCGGATTTTAGAAGCGAATGGCCTCACTAGGCATTCTTCGTCCGTGAACCTTAAGAAGTTTTGCCTGACATGAAAACGCTGTCGCCGAAGTAAGTTCAACATCAACCCAATGCCACTGAAGATCTTGCTCTATATTCTCAGGCAAGAAGTGAACGATACGCATACAATTCGTACGCCCTTTCCATTTCTTATCTCCGCCCTTGAAGCCATGTCCATCAACAAGGACAGTAAACTTCTTTCCTACTAGAGTTTGGCGAATATTTTCCTGAATAACAGTTTGGTGGGCCTGGATTTCTCTCAGTCGCATCCCTCTAACATCGTCAGTTAGAGAATCTTCCCAACGAGAAGCTCGTGTTTTGGCCCTCTGGGAATAAGCATATGAGTAAATAAAGTCATACTGAGCTTCTGTAAGTAGATCTAGGGTAGCTTGATGCTCTTCCTCTGTTTCATTAACAAAGCCCGCGATAATATCAGTACTTAAAACAATATCAGGTTTCGCCTTACGCAATTTTTCAAGAAGCCCCAAGTAATGCTCAACTGTATATTCACGCAACATTCTCTCTAAGCAAGAATTTGAACCAGACTGAACCGGTAAGTGGAGATGACGAGAAAGCTTTTTCGCCGAGCCGTGAACCTCAATAAGTTCATCAGAAACATCATAGGGGTGACTTGTCGTATAGCGAATAAGCTCAAGCCCGTTGATCTTATCAAGCTCAGTGATCAGCTTGGCCAGAGACTCACCATTTTCTTTGCCATATGAATTAACATTTTGGCCAAGAAGAGTGATCTCTTGGATTCCCTGATACTCAACTAGCTTACGGCAATCATCGACAACTTCTTGTAAGAGGCGAGATTTTTCTTTGCCACGAGTGAAAGGAACAATGCAGTAGCTGCAACACTTATTACAACCCTTAATAATATTAACAAAAGCTTGAGGGGAACCATGAGTCACTTTAGTTTCAATTGAAAAGTTTTGACTACGATCCCAGGTATTAATGGCAAACGGATCTTCACCAGCGTAAGACCGATAAACGAGTTCATTGATGGTATCGATAACATCTGTTCCAAATGAAAAATCTAGATGCTTATATTTGTTAATCAGCTCTTTGCCTTCTGTTTGGGCAACACATCCTCCGACCCCTACTTTTACATTTGGGTTTTTCTTTTTAAGATGTTGAGTGTCTCCGAGCTTTGAATAAAACTTCTGATTAGATAAATCCCGAATAGCACAGGTATTAAATAAAACGAGGTCGGCATCGCCCTGATCTTCAGTTTTAGTAAAGTTTAAGCCTTCCAAATGAGAAAGCACCCTTTCGGTGTCGTGATAATTCATCTGACAACCAAAGGTTTTCATCCATACTTTTCTAGGAGGGAAATTGATATCCCCAACTTTTACTGATTTTTCACCTGTTTCTGGGTCAATAACCCACTGCTCTTTAGGAAGTTCACTTGAGCGTGAACCAAGTCCACTGGAAGTCGTCATAAAGGGTCTCCATTAAAAAGGTTTATAACGCCGAATTTCTCGTAGTTTGATGCCGCAAAGTAACAATTCTGAGTATTCTTGGCAACTTTCTCATGGCCTGTCTCCGGCCTTCCAGTAATTTTTCCGAGCAACCATCGCTCCTCTATTTCGTCCATAATGGCACTTAAGTTACTGAAAATTGGTATAGTGTCAGTTACTAAATAGACCTAACTATCTGAATTTACAAGAAAAAATAGGCTAATTTCAAACAATATTTTGGTCAAATTGGGACTTTGATTTCTCAATCAATGAATGAGGATACTGGGCAAATTTTATTGGAAATTCTATTATTTTGAGCTTTTGGCACAAAAAAACCCTCCTTGCGGAGGGTTTTCCTTAATCTCACTTTAAAAAGCGTGATTATTTCTTTTTCTTTGCGACTTTCTTAGTTGCTTTTTTAGCTACTTTCTTCTTAGTGGCTTTTTTAGCGACTTTTTTCTTAGCAGCTTTTTTCTTAGTAGCTTTTTTAGCTACTTTTTTCTTTGCTACTTTCTTTTTTGTAGCTTTTTTAGCTACTTTCTTCTTAGCAGCTTTTTTCTTAGTAGCTTTTTTAGCTACTTTTTTCTTTGCTACTTTTTTCTTAGCTACTTTCTTCTTAGTAGCTTTTTTAGCTACTTTCTTCTTGGCTACTTTTTTCTTAGTAGCTTTCTTCGTTGCTTTTTTAGCTACTTTCTTAGCAGTAGCTTTTTTCTTAACAGCCATTAGACGTCCTCCTGGATGTAATACCTTTTTAAAGAATAAACACAAATTTGTTTTAACGCAAACAAAAATGTCACTTTATTCAAGTGTTCATACTTAAAGCTTTTTCGCCATAACCTTAAAATAACTTTAATTTTTATTAAAGTTATTTTCTACTTCACCGGGTATAAAAACTTTAAACACACCATAGATACTAGCGTTCAACGTTTTTTCACTCTTAAAAAAAAGTGTCTTTTTTATTATAAAAACACCCTATAAAAGGAAGAATTCCCTCTCTTTTTTAAGTGAAATTTTTATTTTTTAAGGGGCAAAAAAGTCACAAATCATCTAGATTATCGCCATATTTTTGAGTATTTAATAAGAAAATAGGCAAAAAAAAAGCCCTCTTTAACAAAGAGGGCTCAAAAATTATGATAAAAAGTCTTATTATGCCGGTTCTAATTCACGATTTTTTACAAACTCAAACCCTAATTTCTTCTTACCTTTTTCATCTTTAAGAACAACCTTCACAGTTCCACCTTTTTCAAGTTCTCCGAAGAGAATTTCCTGAGAAAGAGGTCTTTTGATCTCATTATCAACAATTCGAGCTATTGGTCTTGCTCCCATTTTGGGATCATAGCCCGTTTCCGCCATCCATTCCTTAACTTCTTCATCTACTTCTAGATGAACATTTTTTGCAATAAGCTTCGCCTCAAGCTCTGCGAGGAATTTTTCAACGATTTGAACAATAAAATCAGTTCCGAGACCGTTAAAGTGAATAATTCCATCAAGACGATTTCTAAACTCAGGAGTGAAGAAGTTCTTAATGGCCTTATCTCTTTTATGGGTCGCCTCTTTTGCTTTACCACCACTTAAGCCAATACTGCCACTTTCCATCTCTTTGGCACCAGCATTGGTAGTCATAATAATCACAACATTTCTAAAGTCTGTCGTTCTACCTTGGCTATCAGTTAAGCGACCACTGTCCATTACCTGAAGAAGAACGTTATAAACATCTGGATGGGCCTTTTCAATTTCATCAAGAAGAAGAATACAATGAGGATTTTTCTTAATGGCATCAGTTAATAATCCACCCTGATCAAAACCCACATATCCAGGAGGCGCACCTAAAAGCTTACTCACAGAGTGTTTTTCCATGTACTCAGACATATCCATTCTTTCTAAATGGCTATCGAGATTAAAGGCCAACTGACGGGCCAATTCAGTCTTACCAACGCCCGTTGGACCAGAGAAAAGAAAGCTCGCCATCGGCTTATCTTCTGTACCTAACCCACTTCTTGAGAGAAGAATGGCATCAGCGACTTTTTCAACTGCTTTATCTTGACCATAAATGGTCATCAGGAGGTTTTTCTTTAGATCTCTTAACTTCTCTTTTTCATCACCAACAACGCTAATCATAGGAACTTTGGCCAACTTTGCCACAATACTTTCCACGTCTTTTTTCGTTATTTTAGAGCGCTTAGTTGCCAAAAGCTGAGTATAAGCTCCCGCCTCATCAATAACGTCAATGGCCTTGTCTGGATTCATCCTATCCGTAATATAACGACTAGAAAGATCGACAGCGGCCTTAAGGACGGAGTTTGAGTACTTAACGCCGTGATGCTCTTCAAACTTTGGTCTTAAGCCTTGAAGGATTTTATATGTATCATCCAGTGATGGCTCTTCAACATCAATTTTTTGGAAACGGCGACTAAATGCCGAGTCCTTTTCTATAAACTTTCGATATTCTTCATGGGTCGTAGAGCCCAAAACCCTAATTCTTCCCGAGGTCAAAGATGGTTTTAGAAGGTTCGAGGCATCCATACTTCCACCGGCCGTTGCACCAGCTCCCATGACTGTATGAATTTCGTCAATAAACAGAATTGGCTGCTTACCAATTTCACCTAAATCAATAAGATCTTGGATAACGCCTTTCAGACGTTGTTCAAAATCTCCTCTAAACTTGGCACCTGCCAATAGAGAGGCCATATCAAGACTATAAATGGTTGTATCCGATAACACTTCAGGAACTTCATCCTGGTCAATACAATAGGCCAGTCCCTCAGCAATGGCCGTCTTACCGACACCAGCAGCACCAACCAACAGCGGATTATTCTTACGACGACGACAAAGAATTTGAATGATTCTTCTAATTTCATCTTCACGCCCAATCACGGGGTCAATTTTTTCTTTAGCGGCAAGCTCGTTTAGATTTAAAGCGTACTGCTCAAGAAACTTAAACTTCTTAGACTTACCCTTGCCTCTTCCTTCCATTGAATCTTCGTCAGAAAATTCATTCACCTCAGCCTCTTCAATCAAACTATCTTTTGTTGTTTCAGGGTGATCTATTCCATGGGAAATATACTTAACGACATCAAAGCGCTCTATGCCTCTTTTTTGAAGAGTATAAAGAGCAAAAGATTCTTTCTCTTGAAACATGGCCACGAGGAGATTTATTCCTCTGATATGTCTTTTACCAGACGACTGAACGTGTATGGCAGCTCTTTGAATAACTCTTTGAAGAGAAAGACTTATTTCAGGCTGATAGACAATACCCGATTCTTTAGCAAGCTTTCTCAGATCTTCGTCGACAAATTGCTTTTTACTAAGTTCTTCAACTTCTGCTTCACCCAAGATACTGAAATTCTCTTTAGTATCTAAAAACTCCTCTAAATCTTTTCTAATTTCTTTTGGGTCCGCATCACAGGAACGAATAACTTCAACGACTTGTTCATCGTCAAGCATAGACAAGAGCATGGCCTCAAGAGTGAGATACTCATGCTTCAGTTCATTTGCTTTTCTAATCGCGCCATTAATGATGACTTCCAATTTTTTTGACATCATAAATTCACCTCTTGTTAATAACCCATGGGACTAACCCATGAACTTCCTTATTCGGGTTCGGTTGAACACATTAGAGGATGACCGTTTTCTTTAGCCTCTCGTGACACTTTCGCCACCTTGCTTTCAGCTACCTCATATGTGAATACACCACATACGCCTACTCCTTCATTATGAACTTTCAGCATTATTCCTTGAGCATCTGCCATCGATTTCCCAAAGTGAACTTGTAAGACATACACAACAAACTCCATTGTTGTGTAATCATCATTGTGAATCAGAACTTTATAAAGACGTGGTTTTTTTACTTTTGGCTTTTTTACAGTTGCAACGCCCGCACCTTCATCGTGATCTTCATCTTCTTCTACTCCCAAGATGGGAGTAATCTTATCAAAGTCAAGGTTATCAATTAAACTACTCTTCATAACTTTCACAAGCTCCTGCACTCGTTTACTATGTTATTATTTTACCAAGTTTAAACCGTTAGAGATAGGGTGTCTAAGCACTAAAAAGTAAGGCAACATTGCGAAAATCCTAACTTTTACCTAACATTAAGTTGCATTTTAAACTTAATCAAAAAAAGCCTTTGGAGGGCCCTTTTATGAGCTTATGGTCAACATTTAAAGAAAGCCTTGAATCAATAAAAAGCCCTTCTTTTTCAAGCAGACTTCATCAGAAAATTTCAGATAACTTTCCGAACAAAGACGACGAATTTCATTTAAAAGCAGCCTGTCTCTCTGGCCTAATGGCAAGAATAGCATATGCCGATTTAAAAATAGACAGCTCAGAGAAAGAAACAATCTCTCAATCTCTTATTACTTGGATGGAGATGAATGAAACTGAGGCCAATAACTTGGCTGACCTCTGCCTAGAAGAAATCAAAGACCTTGCAGGAATTGAAAATCATTTATACTGCCTTCCCTTGCGAGAGTCTCTTAGTGTTATGGACCGTTACAAAATTATTGAAACCCTATTTGCCGTAGCAGCTGCAGATGGAAATGTTGAAAACCTTGAAGGTGAAGAAATTCGCAATATAAACCAAGGACTTCTTCTCGAGCATAAGCACTTCATTTCAGCACGCTCTACTGTGCTTGAGCACCTTGGAAGTTTAAAGAAAGATTAATTAAAGACAAACCTCTTGAACGAGTTTCTCTAGATAAGAATCAGGTATTTTAGCCTGATGGCCAAGTGTGCACATAAGATTGCGCCCAGATTTATCCAAGCTATAGTAAATAATCTCATTTGATTTCTTTTCATAGAACTCATGATAGCAATCTGGAAAACCAAAGACATGACCAAGCTCATGAGCAAAGGTAATATTCAATTGAGAAAAGTTCAGACTTTTTGACAAGTAAATACGAGAGGGCTCATCTGCTAACACGTAAGAAAGTCCTCCCTCAGTCCAAGACACTTTAAGAGATTCTTCATTATCGATGGCCTCCTCTAATAAGACTTGTACCTTTTCATTACCCCACTTTTCCGCGACAAATTCTTTTAAAACTGAAAGAGTTCCAAATAATTTATTTTTTAAGATATTATTACTTTCTATTGGAACCCTTATAATTGTTTTTTCTCCATTTTTAAAACATGACCATTTTGTTCGTCCCTTAATTTTAAAAAAACTTGAAAGTCTTTGTTCATATTTACTTTCAAAGTTCTGGTAGAATTTCTCAACACTGTTACTACGACGATTCATCAAGAGTTCAAGAGAACAAAGACTACTTGTATTAAAGTCCGTACATAGATCTAGTAAAAGAGCTTCCATTGTTGGATCGAGAACATTGAAGCCCTCTGCTAATTTCGCTCTAATTTCAAATATTGGTCTAACGTCAAACTTTTCCCTTGCTACTAATTGAGCCTTTGAACAGCTTAAGGCGCTTAACCTTAAAAACTTCCGTTTTAAGGCGTGTACTTTTTTATGAACCCCCTCCAGAGCTAAGACATCTTCTATTTTTATTAATGAGGAAGGAGTGATTTGTGTATTTGCTGTTATGACCGCTTCGTTTTTTGAACCAATTTTTTCTAGCCACTCACTTTTTAAGGCCAATAAATCTTTTAATAAAAGTCTTTTTGATAACCTCAAAGGATTGAGAGGGTCAGTCGCAAACTCACTACCTACATCGAGGTCACTTGGAGCGCTTAGGTGAGGATAGTGTGCCTTATTATATTGATAAGAAAAATTTGTTACAGACTGAAAGAAACCTTCAATATTACTTTTAAGCTTGAGATCTGACTTTGAAAGTTCGCTAGGAGAATTTTGACAAGTTCCTTCTCTAAAAAGAGTCAATTCCACTATAGCAGGTGAGGTCGTAGGCACCTTATTAATTTCCTGGTCAAAGCCACAACTTCCCAAAAGAAATATTTGAAGAATAATGAGTCCAATGACGATAATCTGCAAAATACCTCTCACCTGTTTAAGGATTAAACATTCCCCTCCTCCAAAATCTCGTTATTTCAAGAGGTTAGTAACTTCTAGGGTCTTTATTCTATTAGAAGATGCATTATCAATGCCAAGCCAAGACTGGCTAAGAAAGCACCTGATTTAGGCCATTTTCAAGCTCTAGTTGAGCCTGTTCGAGAGGGAGTTCATCGACCATTATGGGATCACCATAATAGATATCAATGACTGAGAATGGTTGAGGTAAACGAAACTTATCCCAGCTATTAAACTCCCAATAGTTTCTCGCAATGGGAGAATAAGGCACGATGGGAATACCAGATTTCTTTGCCATGACGATAATCCCAGGCTTAACTTTTTTTGCAGGGCCTTTTGGGCCATCAACCGTTACTGCACCAGGTAGACCACTTTTTAGAAGGTCAATCATCTCTTCCATAGCGACCCTTCCTCCCTTATCAACCCCTGTCTTTGAGCGAGAAGAGCCTCTAGCAACAGCATGACCAAGGTTGTGACAAGTATAGGCCACAGGTTCCGCATCTTTAGAACGAGAAACAATCACGACATGCTTTTTTCCTGTTTGGGCCAGGATTCCTTGAAATAGATTTTGATGCCAGATAGCTAAAAGGTAATTACCATTTTCTGATAGACTTGATGCCTTTTCGAGAACATCCAAATTATGAAAACGGTAACGATAAGTAAGATCAAAAAATCGTACCAATAAATATAAAAGCCTTTTTACCATTCCATCTTTATATACAAGGATTTTGATGTTGTCCCCTCTGCTCATTACCTAGATGGTTCTATTACTCGTGGCGGTATGAAGCTTGAATTTAATATGTGGTAAAGACCTAACTAACTGAAATTATGAATTGTTTATGGTGGTCTTTACAGGGTTCCAAAAGTTTGAACTAGCAAACTTTTTAGAGTTTTGTTACTATGCGCCCATGTATTATCAGCCGGACCTGACATACTCCAATCGCCTCTTTAAGGCCTTTCTGCTCCTGAGCGTTGTCCTTCATGGAGGCATTCTCTTTTATAAGAAGAGTCGCAGTACATTTTTTGTTAGTGGCCAAGAGAGCTTTCCAATGGCCCAAAGTATCCAGGTTCACTTACAAGAAGCCTTTAAACCACAACCAAAAAGAGCTCCTAAGAAAATTGAAAAGAAAAAAGTCATTAGAGAGAATATTGCTAAAACTGCGCCTATTACTCCTTCTAAGCCTCAAGAAGAAAACTCGTCAGCGCCTGCAGCTAAAAACTTTGAGTCTGTTGTGAAAAGTTATGTTGAGCCACATTATCCAAGAATTGCTCTAAGAAGGGGTATTACTGGCAAAGTTTCCCTTACCTTATGGGTTAAGGGAACCGGTGAAATAGATAAAGTTCTCGTAAGCGAAAGCTCAGGTTATCAAAGCCTAGATAACTCTGCCCTTTTGGCCGCAAAGAGCTGGTCATTTAAAAGACTCTCAGATAACTCAAACAGTCTTTATAAGCTGTCTAAGGTCATAGTTTACAAGATCAATTAAAAGTTTGACATACCAAACTATTTTCCATAAAAATGCTCCATAACGATTAAACACCCAACAAATGATGAGGATTTATGAAGTATTCTTTTTTGATCTCTTCCTTCTTAGTAGCGCCTTTTTCAATGGCAAATCTTTATGATGATGCCCAACAAACAATTCAAAATGCGCCTACAGAAATTAAAACCATCATGGAAAGCGCACCTAACACTTACCAGTTTAATGGTCAGTTTTCCCGCTCATCCTCTGTCTCTTACACAGGACAAGTATTTCGAAATGTACTTATTGAAGATATAAAAGGTGCTATGACTTCACAGCTGTTAGGCCAATATCCGGGTTCGATAGATGATGCCAAAAATATGCTCCTCAGCTACTACAAGTACTCAGAGAATACCAACCTTTTTGCCCCAGGCTCAATTGATGGTTTTAGCGACTTTAAAGTAAATGCTAAAAATCCAGTCGGCGTTAACTTGCCAATTTTTGAAGGGTTTATTTATTCCGATATACAATCTCCAGGAAAAAACCTCTATGGAAAAGTAGCCGGTGTCGACAACTCTTTAAGAAGAGGTAAACTTTTTGGTATTCAAAATATTCAAACGCCTGATGACCTTCTCAACAACTGGTTTAATGCATTTGCAAAGAATGCAGTAGAGGGAAAGGTCTTTACTATCCCTAATGGAAACTTAGCGCCACAAACAATCACTGGTGCCTATACTAGTGAGGATGGCCTTGATTACGCTCAGCTCACACAAAAGTTTCTTTTAGGCGCAGTCTCCTATTCACAGGCTGCAAGAGATTATCTTTCAACAGATTTAGGTCCTAATAAAGGTCTTAATGCTGACAATACTACGCCGGCCGAACAAGGTGCGAACTATACAGCAATGGAACATCACTTTGATGAAGCCTTTGGCTACTTTGGTGCTGCAAAAGATTACCTCGCTTACGGTGACAAGCTCGCCAGAGAAAAGTTGTCCCTAGATAGTAATAATGATGGGCTGATTTCACTTAAGTCTGAAAAGAACCTCGGTATTGCACCCAATAGTGCTCGCATTGACCTTACGGCCTTTGACCAAGACTTAAATCTGTCTGAGGACATTATGAACGCTTTTCTTCGTGGTAGAAACCTGATCACAAAGAAGCCGCAAGGATACAAAAAATACGTTGAGGCCCAAGCACAAATCATTTTAACAAACTGGGAAAAAACGTTGGCCGGTCTCACAATTCACTACATAAACAAGACCATTAGTGAATACAAGAGCTACGGAACTGAAAACTATCTCTATGAAGACTTTGTTAAGTTTTGGGGTGAAATGAAAGGATTCTCATTATCTTTTCAATTCAACCCTAAATCACTTATGAATGATGCCACTTTTGACCAAATACAAGGATTGCTTGGAGACAGACCAGTACTCCCACATGCTGGAGAAACGGCCGTCAATCAATATATGGCCGCTCTACAACAGATAAGAGACCTCATTGGTAAAACTTATAACTTCTCGGACAACAACATCCAAAATTGGTAAAAATCATAATGGCCTATATGAAAAAAGTAAAAATATTGATCCTTACAAGTATTCTCCTCACTTCATGTGAGGACTTTACTCAGAAGAACCTCGATGTCGCCGTAGCACCTGTAAAAGAGCTGGATAATATTGACCTGCTTTTGAGTGAAACAAGTCGTATTAATAGCGGATCTTTCACAATAGAAAAATTTTTGGCGAATACTGGCTCCTTTGTCACCCAGCCACTCGTTGAAAGAATGGCCAACGAGCTCGATTCTTTTAATCAATCCGTTAATCAGTATTGTCTTGGGGTTGAGGTACTAACAGAATTGTCTCTAGAGCAGTTAAAAAAGCTTAGAGAACCTGTTCAAGAGAATTGGAAAAAGGCCATGAGTAGCTATCATCAACTCTCTATGATGAGTTATGGTCCTGCAGCTCTTGCCTCTTCCACAGTAATGAACAGCCTTTACACTTTTGATGGTGAAGAAAAGTGTCGCGTTGACTTTGAACTTTATAAACTAAGTACTGGCGGAATTACACGCTTACCAAGAACAGATGTAATCAATAACTACAATGTTAGAGGCCTCGATGCCCTTGAGCCCCTCTTCTTTGGTGACCCTAATAAGAGTCGCTGTAGCCGCCCTAATTCTCGCATCGTAGAGTGGTTTAAAACTCCACTTTTAAGCCGTGAAAAGACTGCCTGTACCTATGCTAAACACCTTCTTAAGGACATACAAAAGAAAGGAAGAGAGCTAGCGAAACTTTGGTCTCCCAATGAAGGTCACTACACGGCCACAATGCTAAGGGGAGGCGCGGGAAGCCCCATTGAACTTACGAATTCTATTGGCCAAGGACTTTTCCTTCTCGATACAAATACAAAGGATGTCAAACTTGCTTATCCCGCAGGCTTTGAGGTGCGAATTGATGGCACAGTCACAAAATGCCCAGAATCAGTTTGCCCTAAAAAAAGAGAACACCTTTATGCTGACTTTTCCTTAGAGGCCATTGAATCCTCTCTCGTTGGCTTTCGCCTCTTGTTTCTTGGAATAAATCCTCAAACAGGTGTAAACGGGTTTGGCTTTGATGATCTTTTAAGAAGCCGAGATCATGGAGATGTCGCAGAGAAGATGTCATCGGCCCTAGAAAATGTACTTAAAAGTGTTAGGTCTTTCAAAGAATCAACAAGCTTAGCACTTGCTCTTGAAAACCTTGACCCAGTCAAATGTGAACAAACAACTGCAGACAATCGTCTTGAAGAAGCCTGTGCTCTTGTGTGGGATATTCGCGAAGTCACGAACCTTTTAAAAAATGAATACCTTAGCGCACTTCAGGAACTAAGTGCTCCCGGCCAGGCTCAGGGAGATGCAGACTAATGGCAAAAGGAATTCTTTCTTTTCTATTTAGCTTTCTGATCGTCTCGACCCTTTCGCAAACTACTGAGACGACAAGTTCTTTCACTCCAATCATTCAGGACACGAGTGAGTATGAACAAAATAAGAATGATGAGAAAGATGTCATTTATGTCATCGGCTCCAAAGAAAAGGTATTCTATACACCAGGCAGTGCTCACTTCATTGATCAAAAAGAACTTAAGACTTTTAATTATCAAGATGTAAATCGGGTTTTAGATAAAGTACCTGGGGTTTATATTCAAGAAGAAGATGGACTAGGTCTTAGACCCAATATTGGCTTAAGAGGTGCTCACCCTCATCGTTCTAAGAAGATCACTTTAATGGAAGATGGAATTCTGATAGGTCCAGCCCCCTACGCTGCTCCAGCCGCTTACTATTTTCCAAGCACAAGTCGTCTTTCCTCTATGGAGGTATTTAAAGGCCCTAGCTCGGTTCAATACGGGCCCAACTCTATTGGGGGCGCGATTAATATGTTGAGCAAGCCACTCTTTGGTCCTGTAGGATCAGAAGTGGAAGTTAGTGGGGGAACTTTTTCTCAATTACGTCTTAACAATCGTGGTCAAAAGAATGGTTTTCACTGGTTTATAGAAGCTAATCGTAAGGAAGGAGATCTTATTCGCTCCCTCCCTAATGGTGAAGAAGCAACATTCGAACAAAATGATGTCCTCGTAAAACTAGGAAAAAGTATTTCTGGTCGCCAGCAAAAACTCGAATTTAAATTTTCTTTTGCTAATGAAAACTCTGACGAAACTTACCTTGGCACTTCTTCTGAAGATTTTAATAGTAATGCTTTTGTTCGCTATGCCGCGAGTCAGGACGATAACCTGCAGTGGAATCGTACAGCACTTCAAGCTAGTTACTCTATAAGCCCACTCTCTTGGATGAAAAGTAAGACGACTTTATATCATCATCAAATGGACAGAAACTGGTCTAAGTTTAGCGACCTTTTTAACCGGCAAGACTTTAGATCGGCACTAGGAACGGGAGTTGATCCAGATAACCTCGTTAACCTTTTGAGAGGCACTCGTAATTCAGCAAATGGTACTGAGAGTTTAAGAATTGGTGCCAATGATCGCTTCTATTATTCACAAGGCATTCAATCAAAATTAAATATGAGCTTAAATAGTGGTGAGATCGCTCATGAAGTCTCAATAGGAATAAGAATACATAGAGATCAAGTTGAGAGAAATCACTCAGAAACGTTGGCACAAATGATCGACGGAGATCTCATTTATCAAGAAGACAGCTTCCAAGTTACTAATAAAAATCAAGATACATCAAACGCCATCGCCTTTTTCACAGAAGATGAAATTATAGCGGGAGACTTAACAACCAAAGTTGGTTTTAGAGTTGAACAAGTGGACCACACTCGCGACCCACGTGGGCTCTTAGGAACAAGTATTCAGAAAAACACTGAAAATGTCTTTGTTCCCGGGATCGGTTTTAACTATTCTCTAAACTCTGAAATGGTAATTCTTGCAGGAGTTAATAAAGGTGTTACCTTAGTTGGGCCTGGTCAAAGCCAGTCCATAGCACCTGAAGAAGCAATTAACTATGAAGCTGGCTTCCGTATAAAGTCCCCTATCTACTTTGAGGCCATTGCCTTCTATAGCGACTATCAAAACCTAAAAGGTACTTGTAGTTTTTCTTCCGGCTGTAGTGATGAAAATATCGATACTGAGTTCAATGGTGGAAAGGCGGAGATTTATGGCCTTGAAACTATGGCCAATCATGAGTTCTCAAAAGGTAGCTTTCGCTTTCCTGTTCGCCTTGGTTATACATTCACCGTTGCCCGCTTCAAAACCAGCTTCGCTAATTCAAATCCAGAATGGGGCTCAACAAGTGGTAACAACATAATAAGAGTAAACGACCCTATGCCTTACGTGCCTCAAAATCAGATCAATTTTGGTACAGGTGTCCAATACAAGAAATTTTCCATGGACCTAAATATTCTCTGGAAAGATCAGTTGGCCGACCAAGCGATCGCAGAAGGCAGAAGACTAATACCCTCTTACGGAGTTGTAGATAGTGCCTTCTCATATAACTACGCGGCAAAAGGTCGCGCGTTCTTAAGAATTAACAATATCCTTGATAACACCTACCTTACCAGCTTGAGACCATTTGGCGCCCGTCCAGGCTCTCCGAGGACTTTTGTAGTCGGTCTTAATCAACAATTCTAGGCAAATGCTTAATCATTTCCCTGCGCTCTCAGATCCTCAAGCGTTACCTTGATCATCATGCAAAAACGAAAATTCCAGAAATTGCCATGGCTGCTAGAAGAGAAGACACCTTGGTACAAAGAATAACTACTAAAGAATATTTCTCAATGAGGAGTAGTGAGTAAAGTTTAAGACAAAAAAACCCGCGAACTTAGCGCGGGCTTTTTACGATCAAAATTTTCTACTGTGTTCCTACTTGATGTATTCGGAGGGGTTGTACCAACATAGTGGTCTTACGCCTGTCGTATCACCTTTCGTTCTGTTGCATGTTCCAATATTTGGATCTTCCATATCTGTATCAATATTAGAAGCAATACCGCAAGAAGCTGCACTAAAGTAAGTGTCTAGACGACATTGTGGTAATGGATGTGAATGACTAGTCGCTGTAACAACAGCTGGATCTTTAACTGAGAATGATAGCTCTTCAGTTAAGCCTCTTAGTGAGTGAAATAAAGAAGATAATGAACGACCCGCATAAGCAGAGCGAACACAAATAGCAGACTCTTCTTGAGATGCTCCAAATTCAGCATCACAAACAGTTTGAACTTCTGGATCAACCGTCATCGTTTTAACAACCTCAAGACTATCGCCTCTTTTTTCTAGAAGCTTACGAAAACATTTTGAAATTCCCCAATAATCCGCTTGTCCTTCATTTGCTGCCCAACGAATTTGGCCAAACCAATCCATTTTACGAGGAGCACCTCCAAGATGGTGTCCTAATTCATGACAAACAACTAAGGCAAAACCATCAGGTGTTACTGTTTCGTGACGAGCGAGACCACCAAACATGTGAACTTCCCAATCACCATTGGTTTGTTTAGCAAAAGCATTTACTGTGCCATCATCCCAATTTCTTACAACTTTTAAGGCTCCGCCGTGAGAAGTAACAATTTCATTATAGATGGCCTCAACGTCGTTTATGGCCCCATCAAATTGCTCTTTTGTTACACCAGCAGCATTTTTGTCATTTGGACCAATCCATAGGTCATTATCAATTGTGATCCCACTTTCTCCATGAAAATCGCATGTCCATGAGGAAAACGAGGAAACTAAAGCCAATAATAAAATCCATTTTTTCATAAATTTCTCCTAAGTATTTCGCTGAAGATAAATTACTTTTGGGGCCTGTATCCGACAAGTTGTGTAAGTTAAAGAAAGAAAAAAGCTCGGACATTGTAAGGAACTGGTGTCTATTGTCAGTTTTTAGTAAAAATTCATTATTATTCGCCAACAACACCACGCAACATATACCTGAAAATAGTGATATTTCTGGTGTTCCTTGATAACGTCCCAGCCAATTGAGGAGCCGACAGAAATGAAATTTTTAAAGAAATTCATATTCAAAATCTACTTTAGAAGAATGGCAAAAAAGATTGCACAATTCTCTCAAGAGGCCCTCTTATCACAAGAGCAAGTTTTCAAAACTCTCATGAAAAATGCTGAACTAACGACGTTTGGAAAAGACCACCAGCTGACTATCGATACCTCCTATGAGGATTATAAAAAGCTAGTTCCCATTTCAAAATACGATGATTTAAGGCCTTATGTAGATAGAATACGTAAGGGGGAACGAGATGTCCTTTGGCCGGGCTTTCCTCTTTATTTGGCGACAACATCGGGGACGACATCAGGAGAAAAGTTTATTCCCGTGACCAAAGACTCATTAAAAAAGGGTATGGCCTCCTCTATTCTTTGTTCAGCTACTTATTTAAAAGATACGGATAACTACCAACCACTTTTAAAAAAAATGGTTATTCTCTCGGCCAACCCAAAAATGGTTCAGGACGGACCTTTAAGTTACGGTAAAATTACGGGTATTTTCAATCGCCACATCCCAAGTTTTATGAAGAGTCAGCGTATCCCTAGTGTCGAAACTAATACTATCGACGACTGGGATTTGAAGATGATCAAAACGATTGAGGAATCCTTTGATCAAGATGTCGGAATGGTAGGTGGCTTCCCTGCTTGGATTATTCGCTACTTTGAAAGATTACTTGAAAAAACTGGAGCAAAAACAGTTTCAGAGGTATTTCCAAACCTTGATATTATCACCCATGGTGGTGTTGCCTATGGTCCTTATAAAAAGAGGATGGAGACATTAATAGGAAAACCCTTTCATCGGTTAGAGGTTTTTAGTGCCTCAGAAGGCTTCATTGCTTTTCAAGATCAACAAAATAAAGATGATCTCTTGTTAGTACCGAATGCCGAAATATTCTATGAGTTTGTTGCTTTAACTGATTGGGATAATGAAAATCCAAAAAGACATTCATTAAAAGAAGTCGAGATTGGAGTTGTATACGCCATTGTCATCACTACTATGGCAGGGCTTTGGGCCTATGACCTAGGAGATACCGTAACGTTTACTTCCATTCGCCCATACCGCCTGAAGGTTTCAGGAAGAACAAAACACTTTATTTCTAACTCTGGCGAACATCTTATATCCGAACAGGTTGAAAGCGCTCTCTCTAAGACGGCCTCTCATTTTGATGTTGAGGTTCGGGACTTCTCTGTAGCCCCGCACATTACTGATGAGAACAAAGGGAATCGTCATGAGTGGCTTATTGAGTTTCAAAAAGAACCAACCAACTTGAATTCCTTTTCAAAAGAACTCTCTCTTGAGCTTTGTAAGATTAGTGACAATTACAAAATGCTTATTGAAGGTAGTGTTCTGCATGATCCAATTATAACGAGCCTAGAGCATGGGGCTTTTATTGAATACATGAAGTCTATTAACAAAATGACCCATCAAAATAAAGTCCCAAGACTCATGAATAACCGCAGCCTTGCTGATGCTATGAACCCTTGGAAAAGGAATAAGAATGACAAATAAGATTATATCCAAATATTTGGCCATTATTAAGAAATATCCAAAGACACTCATCAGCGCAACACTCATCGTCCTTCTTGGACTAAGTTCAGGCCTTATTCATTTTCACAGTAAAAATGATGTTCGTATCTGGTTTGATGAATCAGATCCTAAACTTGATACTCTCAATTATCTCGAAAAAACCTTTGGCAATGACGAAACCCTTGTCATCGTTGTGCACTTACCTGACGACATAGAGGGCGACCTCTTTCAATCCAAGCACATGAAAGTCATTCATGAGATCACTTCGAAGGCTTGGCAAATACCTCAAGTAATCAGAGTCGAATCTATTACAAATTATAATTATGTTAGCTCTGTAGAAAATGACATTAATGTCGAGCCTTTAATTGGTGAGGATTTTGATACTGATTTCCTTCAATCAAGAAAGGAGTTGTCCCTTAATGATAAATCAATCAAGGGATACCTAGTCGATAAGAAGGCCCGTTTGGCCCTCATCTTTGCCCACCTTATTCCATCAAATGTACAAACACCTCGCTATAAAGACATCGTTTTTCAAACCCGTGAAATATTGGAACAGTATTCAAAAGGAGATCTTGAATTCCACATAACTGGTAAGGCCAGTCTGAATTATGCCTTTGAAGAAGTATCTATGGGTGATGTTAAACTCATCATGCCCCTTCTCTTCCTCCTACTTATCTCCTACCTTTTCTATGTTTTCAGAAGTTTTAAGGCGATGCTACTACCATTTCTGATCGTCATAACTTGTGTTACCGCAACTTTAGGTCTTGGTTTTTGGTGGGGAATTCACTTCAGCGCTATATTGGCCATCCTTCCCATCATACTTGTGGCAATCGGAATTGCTGATAGCGTTCACATAATGGTTAACTTTTTTCAATTTCGGGGTAAAGGTGAAAGTCCGGAGAAGGCGATAGAACTTACCGTACATAAAAACTTCGTGCCCACATTTCTGACAAGTTTTTCGACAAGTATCGGTCTCTTCAGTTTAATGACGACCAAGTTAATTCCTATAAAACACCTAGGTCTTCTTGCTGGCATTGGTTGTATGATTGCTTGGCTTTTTACCATCTTTCTTCTCATACCATTAATATCAATTGTTTCTTATAAAGTTCCACCCATTTTTCATGATGACCAAAAAGGAAATAAATCGAGCAAGTTAAATACTGCTTCCTTCGCCTTAATAAAGAGGTGGCGATTCCCAATCATTCTTGTGTTTTTTACGCTGTCCATAGTGTCTGTTTATCTAGGAAATAGTGTTTCCACCAATGCAGACCCAGATAGTTATTTCAGTCAAGACTCACGAATTGGCCGCGCCAATGAAGTTGTAAAAAAGTATATTGGAGGAAGTGCAGGACCGGAGCTTATCTTAAAAGCGGGTGGTCCAGATATGGCAAAATCTCCAGAGTTTCTAAAGAAAGTCTCACTCTTTAATGATTGGTTGCGATCTTTAGAACCTGTGAACAATACCGTCTCTATTCTTGATATTTTAAAAAAAATGAATCAGGTTATAAATAATAATGACCCCGCCTTTTACAAAATTCCCGAAACGCAAAATCAGGTGGCTCAATACCTCTTCCTCTACACTTTAAGCCTCCCCCCTGGTATGGATATTAATGACCGGATTTCCTTAGACAATAGCACCACCCGAATTTCTCTACTGTGGACTGTCTACGACACCACAAATTGGGCGATCTATCGCGATAAGATTAAAGCAAAGGCACTTGAGTTAGGGTTAGATCTAACGATAGCTGGCAAAGCAAACCTTTTCCAAGATATGATCGATTACGTGGTGCAAACCTTTATTCAATCCATCATAATGGCCATGATCTTTGTTTCCATCTGCCTTATGATATTTTTCCGTTCAATTAAGATTGGTTTAATCTCTCTTATTCCTAATGTCCTTCCACTGACATTTGGTGCAGCGACGATGGCGATTTTTGATATGGACCTCAATCTAGGCACATCACTTGTTGCCAGTGTGTGTTTAGGTATCGCTGTGGATGATACGATTCACTTTCTAGCGAATTATTTTAAGAATAAAGAAGAGGGCATGACTCAAGATGAAAATATTATCAAGATCTTTCGTTACACAGGAAGTGCTCTCGTTATCACAACTCTAATTCTGAGTTCGGCCTTTGGCCTCTATGTTTTTGGAGATTTCTTACCAAATGTAAATTTTGGAATCCTTTGTTCAGTAACACTTCTCTCAGCACTTGTTGTAGACCTTATCTTTCTGCCAGCATTTCTCTTAGTCTTTGATAAAAAAGACGCTAAGGGCCAGCTGGAGAGCGGCCCTGCCTCAAGTCAATAGTTTTGTAAGTTCCCTGTAGAGGACGAACGCCCTCTACAGCATTTCCATCAACGACCCAAACCTCATAGGGTCGATCAGGGTTTCTGACATAACTTTTAAGTACGTTTCTTTGACTATCAAGCTCCTTAATAATCATAATCGCATCTGGTTCAGCAGCACCAATTCCCATGACCTCTTGTTGACGAAAATAGTTATAAGAAAAGTCATTTCTCAAAGGTTTGAGTCTCATAAAGTCGACATCTTTTATACTACGTCGAACTCCAACATTTAAACGTTGAAAAACTCTGGCTTGATTTTCGGCTTTGAGATAATCCGCTATTTTTTCACCAGGTAGCGTTCTATATTCTCCCACTTGCATAGCGCCCATCGCAAAGGCCTCTCCGACTTTTTCTTGTTTAGAAGTCGAGTAACCGATAGAGTTTCCATAATGAGGATTAACTGCGTCTGCATGCCATTGGGCAATATTCGCAATATCACCATTACCATCTACTCGTGCCGCTTTTTCATAATTTTCCATATTATCAATGGCCACTTTGCGAATACTTGCAGGATCACTCCCCTTAACAGTTCTCAAGATATTATTAGAAGTCATATGTTTATCAAGCTCCCTAAACATATCTAAAACACCTTCTTCAGAGCGAACCCCTGCACTATTTCGAGTTGCTAACCCTCGCCAATTAACTTCGTCCTCATACCAATTATTCATTTTAAATTGATAGGCCTCAGGGTTCTCAAAAGTGGAGCGACCAAAAAGGCTTTTAAAATCATCATCAGGCATGCCCATACTTAGCTCTTCAATTCTATTCTTGCCGGCCTTACCTCTGTAGTCATAATAGATATTATTCTTCTTATATCTTTCCTCTGCTAAACGATGAACATTTTCCCAAGTCTCCCGAGGTCTAGCCGTTACATCGTTTAATAAGTCTTGATTTTCTTCTAATACCTCTTTTACATAATAATTGAATTGCCTACGATCAACAGAGGTTGCCTCAGGTCCTTCCACCCAGGGATTCTTTCCCTTTCTAAACATTTGCCTCTGGATTTGGTAATCACCCATTGGTCTTAAGAGTTCTACAGAATCTTCTAATGCAAGACCGAGACGGGCCCTATCAGTAACATCTTCAATTAGGCGCTGAGAAGCAAAAATACCATCCTTAACTTCCTGCTGCCATACTTCAAGAGGCTTAAAGAGGTCTGTATCTGGGTCCAATATGCGAGGAGGAGGAAAGCCTTCCTTTAGAAGAGGATAATAAAGAGCAAACTGTCGGGTAGTGCGCCCATTTCCATCACCAAAAGGGTGAATAGATACCAGATCGCGCTGAAACTCAGCAACAAGGTCAGCAAAGTTTTCTAACTTTTCTGAAGAATTAATAGGTCCTAACTCAGCTCTCAATTTGTTAAACCAATCAATACGCTCTTCTGCCAGGGCGTTCACCAGTCGTTGTTGAAGAGTTTTTGTGTCAATTTTCTCAGCTTTTCTATTTATTTGATTAAGATCCCTTGTTAACCTAGCCGCCTCTTCTTTTATTTCGTTTTGAAGGTTATCCATACGTCTTGATAGCCGTTGAATTTCCTCATCTAAAGATTTAAGAGTCTCAATTTCTTTCGGTGACTTATTTGTAACATTATTAATTCTATTTCTTGCGGACCAAAGAGCGCTTAATTGCTGATTTAATTCTCCATCAAGATTACGCGTATCTTTGATTTTTTTAAGAATCACTTGGCGTTCAGCTTCCGCTCCTTTTAAGAAACGAACTTTTTCAACTATATCAGGATTGGAATCACTAATTCGGGCAAGTGCGGTTTCTTTAACATTTGGTACGTTTGGATAAATAATCTCCCCCGTTTTCAAACCATCATCAAATTCTCTTAATACTTTAAAGTCCGTATAAGGATTACTTCTGATATTGTTTAAGGTGATTTCATCAATTGGCTTACGTGTAGTAACATTTCCAATAACACCCGCGTCCCTTAACTGCCCGAGATATTTATCTTTTATATTTTCGACACCTTCTTGCATAAAATTTGACTGAATTCTTTTGAAAGTCTCCATTGAAATTTCGGGTTTTTCTTCCATTAACCATTTATTAGTTTTTTGATAGTTTCTAAATCCATTTGTTCCTGTGTCATTGTATCGCTCAAAAAGGCGCAGTCTCGAAAGAGAACCTTCTCCTAATACGACTTTCCTTAATTCATCTGCAGAGTGACGGTTATCAATAAAAAACAAAGACTCAATATTATTTTTAATATTTTCAGCTTCTTTTGCTGTATATCTGCGACTTATTACTCCTGGTTCTTGAAGTACTTTCTCTAAATCATCTACCTTTTCACCAAATGTCTTCCGAGACATCGTAATAAAATCATCAGCGAATAAACCCGTTGTAGATTCAGCAAAACGATTTGGGGGGCGAGCGGCAAGACCTGAACGAATAAGGAATTCACGATCTGGTGAATTAAAGCCCCCTCCTGTTAGTATCCTGCGAACTTCTCTCAATTCACTTTTCGAATAATTAAAAACAGAAGTGCCACTTCCCTTACCAACGTCAAGGGCCTGAAGGATAGCATCCTTGCCTTTTTGACCATTGGTACTAGAAGGACTTAAGTAGCGCTTAACCGTCGCCAAACGTTCATTAAAGTCTAGAGATGCATTTCTTAACACATTACTTGTTTTATACATCTCACTATAATTATTTTTCCCAGCGTTCCGTAAGCTAAAGACATCTCCACGAGATTCATTAAAAGTTAAATTTAAACGTGGACCATTATTATATTCATTTCCAAAATCTCTTAATCGATCAAACTGAACAAATCCATCTCTTGCTTCGTGTCCACGTAAAATAGTCTTATCCGTCGGAAAGAATAGATTATCTTCAAACTTTCCATTTTTAATAAAGGATATAAATTCATCACCATTTTCAGACGTTAACTTTATAAATTGGCTGGGTTCTATTTGAGAAACACTTAGCCGATTATTTAAAATGGCCTGTTTAATTGTTATTTCATTATTTCTGACGAAGTTTAAAAATTCTTCATTCAAACGAATGCCAGCAGAATTTGTAATATCAAATTTACGATGAACATCATCTGAGAGAAACCTAACATCTCTTGCTTCTCTGGTTGTGAATGTATGTTTAAGTTCACCACCTTCGCGCCACGACCGAACAAGACTACCATCATTCAGGGTAATATCATGGCCAAATCTTTCCAATTCATCCCCGTATAATGTGTAGGGTTTTTTAGAAATATTAGCACCATCATTTAGACGAAAGACTAAACTGTCTTCAAACTGGTTTTTATAGAAGATTCCATACTGATTTCCATCAGCAGCTTTAAAAGTTTTAAAAGTCTGTGGTGCAATATCCATCGGGGTGAATTGTTGTCGAACTATTCCCTCCTCAATATTTGCGGCATGTATTTGCATGAATTTTCTAAACTCAGCAAAACCTTCAGGAGAAAGATGATTTTTAGCCGATTCATCAAGTTTGTTGAAAAACCCATTTTCCCGAAGAGATGTTCTGGAGGCCACACCATCAGTCATCGAAAAAGAACTAAAACCCATGTTACTTTCATGCATGGATAACATTCTGCCATCATCGAAGATAAAGCGATTTGCAGCATTATTAATCTCCAATCTTCCAAGCCGACTAAAAGGTAGTTCATTAATTAGTTCATCTTTATTCATACCAAAGATGAAGGAGTTATTTACCTTTCCTTCCGTTTCATTAAGAAAGAGAATTACTTTCTTATTCGCATCAGGATCAAAAACGATATGCATATTATTCGGTCTTACCTCATCTGGTAAAAGCTTACCTTGTTTAAATAATTCCAAAAGATCCGCTTTTCTTTCATTTGCGAAGTTTTCAAACCTCGCCATAATATCTGGATCATTTACAGGGTACTTTCTAAGAACTTCATTTTTCCAAACATCAAATTCTTTTCTTGATGTGGGAGGTTTAAACTCAGTTCTTCTCAATTGAGGAAGGTCACTATCATAAAGGCTTGAATAAACGAATTTCTCCCCATCTGCGTTTTGAAATGTATGAGACTTTCCACCAACAAAATCATTTAGACTTTCACTGCGTGCCTTTCTAAAAAAACCAAGTCGGTCTCCATTGGCACGAAAAACAAAGTTCTGACCACTGCCATTCTTGAGGATGACATATTCTTTTCCGTCTCGAAGAGATTTTAATGCAGAAAAATTTTCAGGGGCTAAATCGTGTAAACGGAGATTTTCCTTTGCGATTAGATCATCTAATGTTTTTCTATTATTAGTCAGAAAGTTCTCATAGGCCTTTGCAGAGGGTAGACCATCTGCCGCTGAAACAAGCTCCTTAAAGAGGTCATCACTAAAATCATTAAACTTAGTAAAATCCGGAATATCGCCAGCAATTCCTGAGCGCACGAGGTTTGCGGATTGATCCTTCGTGAAACCAAACTCTCTTAACATGCGGTATTTTCTTGAAATTTCAGCAGATGTATATTCGTAGACACCTGCTCCTCTTCCTTGACCTACGGCATGGGCATTTTCGATTCCTTTTTCTAACCGAATAAGATCCTCTTTTGCTACTTTTGAGGAATCAATTCCTAATATTTGAAAACCCTTTCTTACCCTCTCCTTTGGAGAAAGCCGGGCATTTAAATGAACTTCATTAGGGTTAAAGAACAGTTGATTATCAATACCTCTTTTACTTCTTAAGGGAGAAGAGCGCCAATGATGGAACTCTTGAATAAACTGTGATTTCCTCACCGGGTCATCCATATTTGTCAGGATGGCCCTGAGTTGCGCTTCAGCAGAGCGCAGTTCCTCAGAGGATAGTGTTCGTGATAAATCATCACCATAGCGAAGCTCAGGAAATAGCTCCTCAACAACTTCATTTAGTGATACTTTTTCTTTTGAATTAAGAAGTGCCCTTGCCGTGTCTTCTCGAGTATTCCTTAAGGTCATTAGATATTCGTCGCGTGCACCCTTAAAAATGCTTATGTTTTGGTCCAATACTTTGGGATCAGGAAAGACTCCATCAGCTCTACCACGACTTAGATTTATTATATTTTCTTCGGCCAATTTCATACGAATAAAAGGATCATCCGTATTATCGAGAGCACCTGTAACTTTTGCTGCCCCACTGGTAGCACGAACACCTCCGACGACCTTTGAAGGACCGACCTTCATACCAAAATTAAAGGCAACCCTCGTTAAGGGATTATCGATAGGATAAATTAAAATTTTCCCCGTTGTTACTAATCCCCTTCCACCATAGCTAACATATCGTTTACCATTTTTTACAAAGGTAAAAGTACCGGCCTTTTTACCTAATTCTGCAAGGACATTGAGGCTTTTTGAAGCTCCGACTCTAAGAGGGCTAATCATAAAACGACGAACAAGCCCAAGGGACTTAGATAAGAGATTTGCGGAGTGCCCAATCAGTTTACTTGTACCAGAAAAATCTAGCGCCTTACTTGCCGCTCGACTCGTAGCCTGGGCAAGACGGGAATTTTTTATGGCCTCTCTCGTTTTATCACTTATCTTTAAGGACCGAGCTAAGGTAACACCGGCTTTACCACCCCAGCGGATCGCAGAAACTGCCCCTCCCGTAAGAAAAGCAGGCACAATCTCGGCCAAGGCTGCCCCCACAAGATGGCAGCCTCCATTGAACATAGATTTACAACTTAAACATCGCCAAGACTCAGCTGGCTCTAAGCATTCACTTTCATGAGCGGCCCCTTCCCACTTTTGGCAAAAGACATCATTGGCCATCCACTCTGTGAGCATGCTCACAAGACCATCCCACATATTGCCTAAGGCCTGTCCTGGATTGGCGATAATCATAGATAAAACACCATCATCTTCACTTGCTTCTGCTAGAGCTAAAGCATCTGTTGAGGTTTCAGCTTCAACACCCCATAGAGAATTCCAAGTACTAACAACGCCATTTTTGATACCATTGCCCGCCATTTTAATCAGCTCCCAAGACCCTTCAAGAAAGGCCATGGCCGCTGTTTTAAAGCCAGAAGCAAGTTGGTAGAAACAGTTATCATCACTTGCACTACAATTATCCCCAAGATAGCGTTTAATCATTTCTTCTTCAGACTCTCCATTTTCTCTAGAGAGTAGGAATCGTCCCCCCATAGAAACAAGATTACTCTTTAGAGCGCAGCTGGCGTCTGCCATGCATTCATTTTTAATTTCTGCTTTTTTCTCTTCTGTACATTGGAGTTCACTACTTGACCCTGCCGCTGCCACAAGTTCCTCAGAGAGTACTCCATCTACAGAAACTCGCGCGGGGTCGCAACGTACTTCCTCCCCTTGAGCATGGGTCACAAGTTCAGATTCAATCATTTTTAAATGATCTTCAAGTTCCTTTAGCTTTCTCAAATATTGTATACATGATTCATTAAGAATAGTTTCTTCATAGTAAGCAAGAATGCTATCTTCAGATTCTCCCTCAGGAGGCAAACACTTATTATCTTGAGCCAGTTTGTGAACTGCTTCGTATTGATCAATTATTTGTTGAATACACTCACCCTCTGCACATTCCTCATTAAAGAGAATCATTTCAGTTTCTGCTGCGAAGTTATCAACCTCTTCGACCTCTGCATGGATATTTACGCAAGAAACTAAGAGTATTAAAACCAGGGGAAGTAATCTACTGAGCACAGTCGATCCCCTTTATCATATTCTCCACTAGATTATGATGAGTTTTATTTTTCTGAAGTGTTAGAGCTTTTGAATGCAACAGTTTTTGACCACACTCTATGTAATAGCTTTTTTCAATATAACTTTTCTTTTTAAATTTATAAGAAACACCAATTTGAGTAACCTTATGCCCATGAGTATTTTGGAAAGACTTTAAAGGAATAACCTTTAAAATTTTTGCACCTACCTTTTCGGCCCATTGCTTTTTTCCTAATTTGTAATTTTTAAAATCGGCGAGAAGTGCTTTGTCATTGAGCTTCAAACTTTGACCCGTATGAGTAAAGGAAACATTACTTCGTTGACCATTTACTTTAGGGCTGAAAAAAACAAATGGAATGCCTAAGACTCGCTCTTCAATAGTCCAACCATTGGGCCTAGAAACAACGATAGTCCCCGAATCAGTCTTCAAGACTTCCTCCCTAACTGTTCCCCATGCCTGAAATTCGCAAAGAACAAACAGAAGAATCGTTAAATATGTTTTCATGAAGTGCTTCAATCTTCCCACCTAACAAAGTATTCCACTCAACTAATCGGTAAGACGGGAGATTTACTTAAAAAAAAACCGCTCAAATTGAGCGGTTTATGGTCTTTATCTTAAATATTGTCTTTCTAAAACGTTTCTAACTTTAACCTACGTCTTTAAAGTTTTCCTCATCATAATCAAGCCATGCGGCTTCAACATCGAGAATCTCAGGTCTCTCACCCTTACTACGATGAATCTTATTTTTTCTCTTTGCATTTTTCTTCTGAATCTGTTTTTCAAGCTTGTGCAAAACAAGATCAATCGACTTATAAAGATTTTCAGATTTTGCGGTGGCATGAAATTCACAACCCGGACCTACTAAGTCTATTTCCGCATAATGTTCATGATCTTCGACATAACAATTCCACTTTGCGTGGGTCTTCCCCTCCATATATTTACTAAGCTTTGTTGTCTTCTCCTTGATTCTTTCATCTAGTGATGGCGTATGCTCAAGGTGCTGGAAGGAAATAGTAATTTTCATAAATAATTCTCCCTGATGGTGTCCTAAATAGTCTTTCTTTGAAAAAAATTAGGGGTTAATTCTCTTTCGAACTTTCACCCCTGCTTACTTAAGCTTTCTTTTTGAAGAAGATTGAATTCCCAATATTTCTCTATACTTAGCAATAGTACGACGAGCGACCTTCACATCATCCCGACTAAGGAGACCCGCTATCTTTTGATCAGATAATGGCTTCTTGGGGCTTTCATTAGCAACAAGTTCTTTAATCTTTAATTTAAGAACCTCACTCGACACATCAATCCCACCATTCTTTCCACCAACGCCTGTGTTGAAGAAATACTTCAGCTCAAACATTCCGATGGGAGTATGCATATACTTATTTGTTGTGACCCTCGATACGGTCGACTCATGCATACCAATCTCATTAGCAATATCTTTAAGAACCATTGGCTTTAGATATCTAGGACCATTCTTAAAGAAGTCCTGTTGCTGGGCCACTATGGCCTTTGAAACTTTGTAAATTGTTCTCTGTCTATTTTGTATCGATTTAATTAACCAAAGAGCACTCTTCATTTTCTCTTGGACATAATCGTACGCTTCTTTGTTGTCCTTTTGAGCTAACATTTGTTGATAAAGCTTACTGATTTTCAAACGTGGAACACCTTCATCATTAACCTTAACAACAAACTCTGAACCTACTTGAACCACATAAATGTCTGGTACGACATAATGTGTATCGCCAGAAGAGATTAATCGCCCTGGCTTTGGATGAAAGTTTCTTAAGAGTTCAGTTGTTTTTTCAACTTGTTCTCTTTCAACCCCAAGAGTTTTCGCTATTTTTCCGAGGTCGCGATTCTCTAAATCTTTAAGGTGATCACGAATAATTTTTTCTAAGAGTGGACTTCTTTCTTCAGCAATTCTTGCTTGAGAAAGTAGGCAATCGGTTAGGGTCTCACAAGCACATCCAACAGGATCCAGTGATTTGACCATTTTCCAGATATCTTCAGCATCTTCTCGGTCCATATCAACCGTAGATACAAGTTCCTCAAATGGAGCTGAAAGATAACCATCATCGTTAATGTTGTGAATAATTTGAATGGCAAAGTCTAATTCTTCAACAGACAAATCTTCCATTCGAAGCTGCCATTCGAGATGTTCTGCAAGAGTCTGACCTTGTGAAACAATATTTTCATAATTAGGCATATCATCAAAGTCTTGAGTCGCCATATTAGGAGGCGTGCTTGATGTGCTGTTATAGGTTTCGATATAAGACTGCCAATCAAATTCGTCTTTATTAACTGGACCATCTTCTTGAAAGGAGTCAGAAGTCGCCTCTTTATTTTGAAGCTCGAGTCGTTCTTCTTTGGCCTTACTATCACCATCAGTTGAACTACCGTCACCGGTGTTACCATCAAATTCCTCTAGCATGGGATTTTCGACCATCTCTTCAGCAATGACATTCGTCATTTCTAAGTGAGTTAGGGTCAAAAGCTTAATCGCCTGCTGCAACTGGGGCGTCATCATTAAGCTTTGCGACTGCTTGAGACTTTGCGACATTTTAATTGCCATAAGGGCCACCTCTATTCAGAGTTACATTCTAAATTCTTCACCAAGATAGAACTTCCGTGCCCTCTCATTATTGATGATTTCATCTGGCGTTCCATCTACCAGCAATTCTCCTGAGTTCATAATATAGGCCCTATCAACAATCCCTAATGTCTCTCGGACATTGTGATCTGTTATTAGGACCCCAATATTTCTTTTCTTTAATCCTCGAATAATTCCTTGAATATCACTGACCGCTAAAGGATCAACTCCAGCAAAAGGTTCATCTAATAAAATGAACTTCGGCTCCAAGGCCAACGCCCTCGCAATCTCCACTCTTCTTCTTTCACCACCCGAGAGGTCTCCCCCTTTAGATTGTCGAATATGTTCCAGTCCAAAATCAGTTATCAAACTGTTGAGGAGGTTCCTCTTTTTTACTCGAGGAAGGTCTCGGTTTTCGAGAACGGCGTATATATTTGTTTCAACTGTTAAATCTCTAAAAACAGATGCCTCTTGAGGAAGATAACCGACCCCCTTAAGTGCTCTGATATGAATAGGAAAGCTTGTTAAATCTGTACCAGATATCTCAATTGTGCCTTCATCTGCTTTCACAAGGCCTACCATCATATAAAAAGAAGTAGTCTTTCCCGCGCCATTGGGTCCAAGAAGACCTACAATTTCGCCTTGGCTTACTTCAAGGCTCACATCTTTAACGACAGTTCTACCTGCGTAAGTTTTCTTTAAATGTTGTGCTCTTAAAAATTTTACTTCTTCCATTTACTCTACTTTGAATTTCGAATTGGCATCGTCAACCTCAACCACTTCAGTGTTTTCTCTTAGGACAATCTTATTTCCCTTGATCACATCATTTAATTGATAGACCTTAGGATAACCAGTAAGAATGATCTTACTCTCACTAGGCAGGCCTTCAAGTTTTTCCGAGAACGCCTTTCTATTTATAAATTTCCCATCAAGCATCACTTTTTCTATTACCTTCACATCGTCATAAAGCACGAAATACTTGAGCTTTTTGTTATAGTTCTCTAGGAAGATCTCTCCTCGCCGACTTGTTGCCGTAAGGTTCTGTTTTTTCATGAAAACATTGTGATTCAAATCTGCCTTTAGTGTATTCATGTTTAAATAAAGTTCATTTGATCTAAAGGATAGAGAGTCCTCATAAACTCTTTTTCTTTTGATTTTTCCTGAAACATTGCCTAAATATCGAGACCGTCTGGCCTCAGTCCAAAAGTATGCTTCATCTGCATCAAGGAAAATCCAATCACCTTCTTCAACATAGAAAGTCTTTGTTTTCACATCTCCAATAAGATGAACTCGGTCCTCTTTAACTTCATAAATCATCTTTTCAGAGTTTGCCTGTGTATCTGGCAGGTTTACTGTCGTTTCTCTCTCGAGAGTAAGGACTTCTTTATTCTGATCGTAGACTCCTCTCTCTCCAGCGTAGTCGACTCTCTCACCTTTACCTGTAAACACGAAGCCCTTAGGTTTAAAGAAGAATGTCTTTCCTACGGTAGAGTTCATCGTGAGCTCGTCAGCATCGAGCATAAAGAGGGGCTCACCCTT
>JAFMBV010000081.1 GCA_017858255.1 Bacteriovoracaceae bacterium | reverse complement strand
CTTAGCGTCGACAAAGGGATGACCATCTTTATCCCCCCCAACCCAAGTTCTAAAATGGGCGACAACACCTCTTTGGTGAAGTTTCACTTGCTCAAGAAGGATCTTAGGATCTAAAACTGTTGAATATATTTGATGAGCTTCATCTTCCACACGAGGTTGAGTGACCTTTGCCATGCTAGTTTTTAATAGAATCTTAAAGAGGTGTTTTAGCCTTTCAACTTCTCTCTCCCTAGAACGTGTATCAATATGAATATTTAATAAAATCTTCTCTATTATTTTAAATAACTCAAGAGACTTAGGAGAACGGGCCTCTGTAGGGTGAGCAGTAAAGACATAAATAATGGCATAGGGAGAATCCTCTTCTATCCTATCCCCTTCTCTCTCCTCAAGCCTGTGCTTACGATAGACTGCTTCACATCTGTTTATCAGTTCCAAATAAGAAGACAGAATATGCGCCATTATATAAAGTTCATCATCTGTTAACTTTTTTAAGTTTGAATGTTCCTTTTTTAAAACTTCATAAGTTTCAAGATGGTTAAGCCTTCTTGTGCCTTTCATTTTCACACGAATACTTTCAATTCGATTAAAAACTTTTTTGCCATAAACCTTCTCAATACTTTTCCCGTAAACATCGGAGGCTAATCTAATGAGTGATTTTAGGTTAGTTGGGAGATAAACTTCATTTTTCTTTGTTGAACTCACCGACATAATTTAAACCCTGATAAATCAATAACTACTTTTAGAACTATGATTATGGAGCATACATAATTTAATTTATATATGTCTTCGCTAATTTTTGAAATATTTTGATAGACAGTTCCCCTAAGGTTATTTAGTTGGTATCTAACCCTGGGAGAAGGCAAGCTTTTTAGTAGGGTAATGAGGCTCATATTCTAACTTGCTAAGCCTAGAAAAAGCTTAGTCGACATTAAAGCCTTAATCATTGGTTTTTCAACTTATGTCTCAGCAATTCTTCTCTGAACAATTCAATTTAACAATTGATGTTATGATTAATGAAGAAAGCTTCATTTACTTAAATTGAATCTCTACAGTCTTTGTTCTAATATATTTTCATGAACAAATCCATACATAGAATTTTTCTTCATATAGGGCCAGGCGGTCATCCCCAAGTCGATGAAAAATTACTTGGACACAATTTATTTGATTTTTGGCAACAGCCTTTTTATGAAGGGGACGGAAGATACCTTCCATTTCTTATTGAAGAAACTAAGAAGAAAATTGAATACGAACTTGAAAAAAATGAATGCGTAGAAGTTATAGCTCATAGTTTTGGAGCTTTTCTATTGAATCAGCAGCCTCAAAGACTAATAAAAGAGATTAAACATGTTAGCTTTATTGCCCCCACCTTTAATTTTTTTCACTCATTAACAAACCTATTTGATTATGGGCTAAAACTCCATGGTAAAACTGCTCTTGAAAATCAACTCAGAAGCTTGAAGATGAACCCTTGTTCACAAGACTTCTGGTCCTTCTTTGGAGAATTTACCAAGTTCTACCCGGATTATTTAAAACTCTATTTTTATAAAGGTGATACTTACGAAAGATATAGGAAAATAGCAGACGAACTCCCTGATTTTAATGAAACCTCACTAATCAATGGGATAACAGAGTTGGTGGATGAATTCAATATCCAGCCTCCTATTATCAAAGAATATAATCATGTAACCCTCTACCTAGGTAAGAGTGACCCACTTATCCCCATGGAAGATCAGACATTTCTTCAGTCCTATTTTTTAAGTAGAGATTATGGAAGCAATGCAAATATACACTACTTAGAAGCAGGTCATTTTCCCCACTTAGAGACATCGATCAATTTTTAAATTCTTCAATACTTAACTCTAACGTCATAAGATCAATTTTAATAAACTGGGGCATGACAGGAGTTTTTGGTAATTCTGTTCCTAGGATATTACAGCCAAGAAAGTCACAAAGAATTCTTGAGAGAACAATTGTATGGCCTAGAAGGCAAGATGGTCCAAAAATAGGGACACCGTCCCTAAGCGCCACTTCTTTATATTGTTCCAGATCCTCATCCTTCATATAGGATGGTTTTATAGACATAAAACTTTTAACAATTTTATCTAGCTTTTCTTTCGGCAATTCATTTTTCTTAACATTTAGAAAATCTTCAAACGTGAAATCTGTTCCTTCAAATTTATAAAAGTGAACTCCCATTCCGATAACATAAGCACTATAGATTGGGATTTGTTTTTCACGACAAGCTCTATGTAAAACCTGATGAGCTTCAATAGGAAATACATCAATTTCATCCACAATAAAGTCACATCCTTCAATAAATTTATAAACATTTTTTGAAGTAACCCCTTCGCTGAAAGATGAAATTTTCAAATTTGGATCAATATTCTTAATTTCTTCCAGAGATGCATCGATTTTCTTAACACCTACGGTTTTTAGATTAGCAATGACTTGCCGGTTTATATTTGAGACATCAATTGTATCTGAGTCTGCCAGGTGTAAACTCCCTACACCTAACCGCGCTAAATACTCAGCTATATTTGAACCCATACCACCAAGCCCGGCAACCCCTACCCTTAGCCGCTTTATATCATCCTGGCCTTCTTTATCACCTATAAAGAAGTGATTTCTTTGCGTTCTCTCATGGTAACTCTCTTCAATTAAACGATTTTTAAATTTTTGAGCTGTCATCTAATCCCTTTATTTTTAAAATTGGCTAAATAGCCCTATCGGAGAAAAATCAATTGACATAAGAAAATTCTATTTGGAATAATACAACAAACAAAAAGGATGGGCCGTGATTCACTCAAGATTAAAGTTTGCTCAAATTTTTAGAACAACTAGGAAGTTATTTAAATATAATCAAAAGGAATTAGCGAATCGTCTTGATATAACTCAAGGGACCATTTCAAAACTAGAAAATGGATCACTCGGTCCCGATACTGTTCTTTGGTATCAGTTTTGTAAGGAGTTTGATCTTGTTGCTGATATCACCTATAAAACAGGATATCTATTCTTCGCTAATAAAATGACATCTACGGGTCTAGAATTTAAAATGGGGCTTTTCTCCCTAGACCGCACTATAAAGGTCAGAGAAATCCTTCCGTTTATTCAATCCTTAGAGGAACTAGGATTAATTGAAGATTTTCACATCCTTCTAAGAGATAGAGGTTTTGATACAGATATGTTGATTATTCCTGAATACTTTGTACCTTTCGACTTAATTTTAGATATTTTCGGCCTTGCAAATGCCCAAAATAAAGATAAAGAATTCATCAGCTCATCTGTAAATCATTACTTAATAGAAAAATTGAATCTAATTAATTACTTAGAACTTAATTTAAAAGACTTCGTTCTTCACCTTAATTCTGAAGAGCCATTTTTTAATATCCAAAAGAAAGATAAGAATATTTTGGTTAATGTAATAAGCGACTTTAGATTTTCTATCGAGGAACAAGACGCTCTTCAAACCTACTTAAACTTTAAGGCGAAGGCTTTAAGTCTGGTTCTAAAAAAGGTTTTTAACTTCAAAGGAATTAAAGTTCTTAAACACGATAATTTTAGTTATCTAATTGGGGTGTGATCGTTGAAGCTCCAAGAAAAATTCTGGTTAAATCTCAATCAAATACAGAACATTTTACTCCTTGATGATGGAAGCTTATGTCGTATTTTAGACATTTCAAAAGAGACTTTTTTAAAAGCTAAATCAAAACAAAGGCCAATTGAACTAGAAAGAATGGATTACCTCTTCGATCGCTTGGGTATTACAATTGACCATTTTATAGAGGAAAATTATGACATCGCTCAGGCCCGAGAAAGATTTATGGGCGAACAATACGCCCTTCCAGCACGCTATTCCTATGCTAAATTTAGTAAGTCAAGAACCATTATAAACTGCTTGAAGTACATTGAATTGAGTTATGGTAGTAATTTTAAAAACTCTATTCTTAGATCATTACAAATTGATCCGCGCTTCTTTGACAACCCTGAAAGACTCATGAATATAAACGTTTTGACTGATTTTTGTGTCCTATTAAATAAACTTGGACTAAATAAGGAAGACTTTGTCGCTATGGGTAAAATGTCCTACATTGTTAACAACGAGGGGCCCTTGGGCGAGCGACTCCGTTCTCATCGGAATGTTAATGAACTCTTTGAAGATATTTGTAGTAATGAAAGCAAGAACTTTGATTTAAATTTTGACTACTATATTACACGTGTCTCTAATGGCTCAATACATGTCGGCTCTCGCCCAACAGAGATGGCACTAGAGTACCTAAACCATGCTGAACTAGGGAGTAATTTCGTCTGTGACACTAAACTTGGTGTCTTCGGATCATTTCCCCAATACTTGGGCTCCAAGGCATCTTACGCTGAAAAAACAAGATGTATGCGAGAAGGTCACTCTTACTACGAATATAAAATAAATTATAGTTCTTAGAAAACCCTAAATTCTATTTGGAATATCCCGATAGACCCTCTAAACAGGGGGTAATATGAATGTTAACAATCTACAAATAGTAGTCTTAGAGGACTTAAAAGACTTTTGGCACATTTCAGAAATCAGAGAGCTTTATTGTGACTTAATGAAGGTAAAGTTTCAGGGTTATGGAACAGTTTATGGAGACAATGTAATCTCTTCTGATAAAGCTGACTTCTTTGGCACTCATCTAATCGTTTGCGAAAAAGGTATTCGCTTAAAACCATTATTTGGATATAAATCAGTCACACTAGAGAAGTGTGAGCAATATCACTTACGTTTTCCGGCACTCTCCCTAGTTTCGTCAGATGGACATGATAAGTGCTTACTTGGGCTACAAGAAATTATCAATACTGCTGTAACTAACAAAGAACAAATATCATTTGATTATTCCTGGGCCCAAGCACCAGAACTCAAGGAAAACAGAACAAAAGAGATGGCGCAGCTTTTTCGTGATTTAATAATGACCCTAGTAATCAGCCACCACCGAGATCATGATATTGCCCATATGATTACCTCTGGCGTGGTTAAAGTTAAAACGGATCGTTTTTTCAAACTTCTTGGATTAAAAACGATTACTTCACACTCCCTATTCTCCCAAAAAGATCTTAATGATGAAATGGTACATATTTTTCACACTAAGAAATATTCGAATCATGCTTACGAAATAGCTAAAAAATATCAACAATTATGGAGTGAACGTACCGAGTACTCAAAAAGTACCGGTCTTCCCATTCGACGCACGGCTGCGTGACCCGCCATTATTCCGATCGGAATATATATATATAAAAGGGGTATACGAAATGCAAAGTAAGCTGAAAGCGAATGACCAAATAATTGGCACAGATATTTTTAACTCTGATGATATTGATTTTTTTGACTCTATGACCGAATTTATCTCTTCTGTTTTGAATTTACCGATCGCAGGAATTTGCTTGGCCCATGACAAACATTTTTCACTTCTTGGACAGAGTGGATTGGAAGGAGTTCAGAAATTTGATAGAGAGGACTCCTTTTGTCATTTTACTCTTAGTCAAAATGAATGCTTTATTGTTGAGGACACCACAGATGATTATAGATTTAAAGATTCAAGCTTGGTAAATACTTTTCCTTTTTTAAAGTTCTATGCCGGAGTTCCTCTTTTTCTGGGATCATCTGGAAGAGTTGGAACTTTATTTGTGGCCAGTCATGAAACAGAGGCCTTTTCACAAGAACAGGAGTATCTGCTTACCACATTCTCAAAACAGGTTCAGTCCAATTTAGTTGATAAAGTTCTAAAGAATACTTTGATAGCAAGAGATGCAAATAATTTAGAAAATTTAAAATTTTTTGTTCATGATTTAAAGAACCCTATTTCAATAATAAAAATTAGCTTGGATCTTTTAAATAAAGAAACACTTGAAAATAGCAAAGAAGATAAAATATTTGAGCGTTGCCAGAGAAACTTAAAAAAAGTTTATTGTATGATTGATGAATTACTCACTTCTAAACCAGTAACCTTACACTCTCTAGAAGCCTGTAGTAGCATTATCAGTATAAAAGATACTATCTCTCAAGCAGTTTTCAATATGCAATACTTAATTACCGAAACTCAGAAAATTAAAACTGATATTAAGGATTGCTCCCTTCATTCGGACAAAGTTCTTTTAGAGAGAATACTTGAAAACCTTATTTCCAATGCAATCAAATACGGAAAAGGCTCTGATATATTAATCGAATCTAAAGTTGCTACAGATCATATTGAAATATCTATTTCCGATGAGGGAATGGGTATAAGAGATGATTACAAAGAGAAGGTTTTTGATTTTGGTTTTAAGAAAGGTTACTCTTCTTTCCCAAGTCACGGAATTGGACTAAATTTTTGTAAGACCACCGCAAATCTAATAGGGGGAGACTTATGCGTTATTGATAATAAACCCGTTGGTGCTACTTTTGTATTAAAAATTCCATTATAGGGAGCAAATGAAGGCTTTATTTCAAGAATCAAGTATCTAGACGGTTAATAATCTCCAGCATCTTCTCATCATCAGCTTCATCGAGTTCCTTATAGTGCTTAAGAAGGTCTCTCTCTTCGGTTGTTTCCACAAGTTCAGTTAAAGCTTTACGTCCCTCTAGAATTGTCATTCTTCCCTTTAGGATTTCCAAACACATAATACACATAAATTACTCCCTCGAAGTTAACCTATATTCTACTCTAGGATACCCACAAGTCTAAATACGGGACCTTTTCTACTTGGTACTTTTTGTTTTCATCATATCATACCCAAGCCAGAGAAAGCCCCTTTTATATATTCCAATGCCCGTTCACTCAAAAGAGTATTTACTTACAGCGGGCCAGATCAAAAGTAGACTGATAGAAGTTTTGGGCATCAACGCCTGTGTACTCTACAGTATCTTTATTAATTAATTGTGCATCCAATACGCGCAGAGAAGAACCCCAACGGTAGTATCCTTCATTGATTAAATCAACAAGTTCATTCTCATCACCTCGAAAGCATACATTATCAAAACCCCAAACAAAGTCAGCGATACATTTGTTAATGCGCATTTTAGGAGTAATTTCAAGAACACTATCAGTAAAATGGTAGTAGCACTCAACGGAAACTTCGGCTTGAGTAGAAAATGTCATTAAAGTTGCTAGTAATAAAAGTTGCTTCATATATTTATCCCGTGTTCATTCGTTATTAAAAAAAACTTCATCAACGTAGAACATACTAGGATTCAACTTGCAAAAAGAGATTGTTAGGTATGAAAAGAAGTAACGAATATGGGCGACGAGCGCCCTATTAAGCCCTTCACTTCCATGAAGAATGGTGTAAAAAAAGGTCTTAGAAAGACTTCAGGATAGCATTAATCACTTTCTCTTTAAGATCAAGGTCAAGAGGTCCAAACTCAGGATGATCACTTAAGAGGTGCCCTTTGCCTTCAACAAGATTAAAGCGGGGTGTACTTTTCATACGCGGAGTATAATTTTTTAAAAAATTCAACTGGCGCCTACCTGGAGCTTGAGTATCAAGGGTTCCATTAAAGTATGTAATTGGTCCAGAGTAATTAGCGAGTTTCTTTACCACAGGCTCACTATCAGCAAACCATGTTTGCCACCACCCCATACTGGCATAGACCAAATCATTATGGCGATAAGGAAAATGACTTGGAGTTGCTAGGACGCTTTTGGCAACAATTGTGTGCTGAAGATTAAAAGATTGCTCTAAAGCGAAACGGTTCCATATTCCTGAAGGGCTCATAAGCATAAGAAGTGGTATTTCATTTTTTTCAAAGAAAGAGCCTTGATAACCAGCGAGAATTTCAAAATTACTTAAGATCCCGTTTCCATTGGTATCCATCGTAAACGCCTGATCTACTGAACGCCCAACAAACTGCCATTGTAAAAGAGAAGCGGCACTCTCGGTGACTCCACCAACAAAGACCAGACCGCGTGGATTCATCTTCTTCCTCTTAATTAAGCGAGAAATATTAAGAGAGCCTTCACTATAGGCATGAACAACAATTTTCTTCCCATTGATACGACGGTGGTTTTTGGCATGGTCGTAAACCAACTGGATATCTTCAAGAAGGGTTTCACCATCTACTTCTTTTCTCACTTCTTGATCAAGGCAAGCTTTAATGGTGTCATCATCAACGAGGTCACAAGTAACACCCCGATAGTCATAACGAACAACCGCCACGCACTTGTCAGTCAAAATTTCAGAGAGATCTTTAAAAATAAAGTCGAGTTTGGTGCCACTTAGGCCCAAGTACATATTTCGATAATAAAGACCCGTTCCCCCTACGAGAAAGACGGCCTTGTAGCGTTGACGTGAGCAGTTCTCAGGAAAGTCGATCTGACCTTGAATAGAGGTTCTTCCGTCTAATGTTCTTAGATCAAACTCTTCGGAGAATCCGTAAACATTCCAAAAGCTTATAAGGGAAATTAAAACAAGAATCATGGCCGAGTGTCTCTTCATGCTCAAAAAAGTAGCACGCCGAGTAATCACCGACAAGACATGAGACACAAAATCACAATTCTTATCTCAAATACCAGCAGGTGACGCTACGCAACCTTTAAAAGTTTTTCTTTGCCCTTTCCCAAAGGCAAAAGAGCATGATAGTTTTTGAGGGAACTTATTTTTATACGTGCGTACAATTTTAATTGTGCCTCGACTAAGAAAATGACAAAGGCAGCCCCATGGCAACAATCTTTTCAACACTCACATTAGTAGTCCTCACCATCTCTAGTATTATTCCTACTTATGCGAGGACGGTAAAAGATGTTCTAAGCCTTCCTGGGCGCCAAGGCCAGCTCGCTTCAAATCGTTTGGCCTACATCGAATACGTATCGCCCAAAGAAAATGACCTTCCCATTCTACTCTTAGGACCAGGTGTTAACCGCGGTGTCCTCTCATTTGATAGTTTGCTGACCACACTAAAGAAAAAAGGCTATGGCTACGTGTCCCTCCACTTTAGCACTTTGCCTCACTCAGTCGCGGCCCTTGGAGTGGAAAAAACTCCATTCTTTGAGGAGGAAGACTTCACCATGAAAGATTACGCTGACGAAATGGAGGCCGTAGGCCTTTGGGCGAAAGAGAAGTTTAAACGTGAGGTTATCCCTGTCACCCTATCTTTCAGTGGCGCGCCTTCTTCTTTATTAAAAGGATTTAAGAAAATTATCGACTTGGCGCCCATGGTGTCTCTTGAGCACGCTCGTCCAACTCTACATTACTATTATAGTAATCTTCGCTTCGCCAATATGTTCAACCCCTTTGGCACTGCTGTTATCAGAGCGGCAATGGATCAAAGTTATCTACCTGTTTGGCGTCCTAAAACAGAGGAGATGATTAAAGGCTTTGGTTTTGACCCTCAGCTTGAGGATAAGATCCTTGCCGGCTATATGGCCTCAAGTAGAACTCTTGAAGGTTTTGAATGGGATCCCAAAGAAACTCCAGATAATACTCTAAGAGTTTTTGTGTTGGCAGAAGAAGAAGGTGAATCTCTTCTTGAGGGCCAAGTAGAAGCGCTCAAAGATTTTTATAAAAATAATAAGAAGACGGCCTGCTTCTTTATTCGTGGTGCTCAACATGCCATTTCTTTTAGCCACCCTGTTACAACCGCAATCATCATCGATAAGATCGTTAAGAGTCAGGCTTCCGGAAAAAATGGCTGTTATGATGTACATGAAAAAAATGACTTCCGCTTTGTGGCCGAGGACCAATTAGATAGTCTTTTTCCTCTTTAAGGAAAACTCTCTAAGAATCTTTTATTTCTCAAGAACAATTCGGTTTCTATAAGCGTTTCAAATTAAAATAAAATTTTAATTATCACTCGCTCTATAAAGCTCTATTCACCCAGATCGGTGCAAAGATGGTCCGGTTCTTTTTTGAATGATTTATAGGATCAACGGATTGCTGTTCTATAACAAGGATATAGTATGAGGATTTTTGTGGACCATCGAAAGAAATAGAAAAGGAGAATTGATTCTTTTCTCGAACGAGGCTTTTAATGGCCTCTCTTTTATTTGGGTTATCAAAGCTTACTGGATTTTTCCAAACGGCTATTTCATATATCGCCTCAGGCTCATCAGTATCACTAATTTCAATCTTCCAATTAAGCTCTTCCCCACCCTTTAGAGTTAACTCATCGCCTGGAAGAAAGTGCTCATTAACTAAGGCCTTAATAGATAGGTTTAAATCCTCGGTGGCGTAAGTATGTCGGTTTTTCAAAGCCTTTAACAACTTTTCTTGAGTATATTCTCCTTCATAGTAAACGGCCGTCCTCCCAGAAGATCTGTTCCCGATGACTGCACTATGTCCACACTGATCGTAAATAGGAGCTAATTTGAATCCCATCGATAGAAACTCTAGCCATACATCTATATACACCTTATTTAACGACTGAAATTGATTTACCTTTTCTGCCTTCCAGAAATATTTCCCATGATCCATTGGCCCACACTTAATTTCCATAAGGCTAATGAGATCCTTCCAAAAGGTCACAAACTTTTTGTCTGATTCAAAAATAGTGTTACGACCAAATATTTTCTCGCGCCCCGAAGGAATCATAGGGTGATTAAAAATCCCTACGATATTACTTTTTGCATTTAATACTTTAATTTTTTCTAATACAGTTCTAGGATCATTCATAAGCTCTTTAGGAATTAATTCAGTCATATTTATAAAAGAAAATGAACCAAAGTCTTTATCAGGGTAAACCTCAAGGCCTATAAGAGGCACAAAACTTTCATCCATAAGGGTTAAGGAAGACTTGTAAGAGTTAAAATAACTTTCAAGTCTTGCTGCTCCCGTTAAATCCGTGCGACTAAATTTAGCGTAAGGGGGTAATTTGGTCTTTTCTTTGGCCTGTGTTGAATCATATTGAAAATAGAAATGATGTTCATTAATGGATAAGAAATTTAATCCCTTAAGTTTTGCTTGCTCATATAATTCTTTTGGCGAAAGTACGCCATCCCCGTAATTGGAATGAGTATGGAGATCTCCAAAAGCGATATTTATGGAGTTCCTCCTATCTTCCTGAGGACCTGAGAGAAACGCATGGCCTACTGAAGCGAAAATTATGAGAATAATTAAAATCTTTACTACTTTGAGCATTCTTTGAATCTTAACATATTTTTATATTATCAAAATAAAATGAAACCTTACGCCATCAATTACTTGACTAAAAGGATTAGCGTTCATTCTAAAGATGGTTTCGATTGCTACCTTCTCTTCAAGGCCAAGAATAAGCTATTTGGTTTTTAAATATCTGGATGGGATGTATTATATAAGCACAACATTTATTCAGGGAAAGTTCATTACTCATTACGTGAAACTTACGAAATTCTTAAGTCTGAACTCAATTGTATTTTTATATATCTTTATAAATCTTTGGATTGGATTTACTCCAAAAGATCCCGATAGTTTTTATCCATTCTATCCATGGGATTTATTTAGTTCGAATACGGCGGAAATCAGTGATTTTTTACTTATAATTACACCACTTAAAAAACAAAAGGTCATAGCAGGTGACCTTCTTAATCGATATCCACCAAGTATGGGTCGAAGAGAGAGAAGGTTTCTACTCCACCTAGGAAGGCAACTTGGTAATGTACGTACGGGTAAATTTATTGGAAAAGAAAGAGATATTTTAAAACAAATTAAAGACCATCTTAAAGAGAAGGATTGTTCAATTATTCTAATTAAAGTGAGATATAACCCAACACACTTGTATCTCGAGAAAAAGGTAAAGGAAATAAATGAAATCGCTAGATATGAGTGTTCCATCTGACATATGGTTACAGAGATTTATTCAAATTTTCTATGCCATCAAGCTTATGTTTTTGGCCTGGCCTTTTCAGTTATATGCTTTTTACTATGACCAAAACTACGGTAAAACATTATGGTTAGCTGAAATTTTTGGAGATATTGTCTCTCAGAATACACAGTTTTATCTCTTTGGCCTAACTGAGTTTATTTTACTGGCCCTCATCCTAATTTATCCAAAAATTCGTTTGTTTAGAATAATTGAAGTTTTCTGGGGTTTAATATTTTTTGCACTCTTATTTAAATCCAAAGAGATTGGTAACTCATTACATAGTTTTTTAATATGCTCATTTCCAATAGCTTTAATTAACAAGAACAATAAAGACTCTCAAATTAAACTGGCCATTAACCTACACTTATCTATTTATGTTTGCGCCGGTTTCTGGAAATCATTTAGACTAATAGAATCCATCTTGAATTCACGGTATCAACAATTCATTGATTCTTTACTATTAGGTCATCTCTCTCAAAAAGCGATTGAGGTAGGAAGTAAAAATGTGTTTATCTATTGGTTTAGTAATTTACCAACCACTATTCATACATTGACTATTTTTATCATCATATTTTTTCAACTTTTCTTAATTTATCCAATAATCAAAGGTTCATATTCTTATCTTCTGGGTACTCTTATTATTTTATTTCACCTAGCTAATCAGCTTCTCTTAGATGTTAATTTTATTGAAACACAGGCCTTGACTGCTGTACTTTTCTTTATTGGAATTCCTTTAGCTAGTCTTGACGAAAATAATCGAAAGATTAAAGAAAGTAATGCTCTATGATTTTCTTGAAGGTAACTATATTGTCAATTCGATTGACTACAATAGAATCTTTATTTTGGATAATAAGCTTGAAAAGATCTTGCGGCATATGCCGTTCAAATTTGTAAATGAAAATAATATTTATCATGACGTTAGGGTCATAAGCACTGTGGCAATCACAATTAATGACAACAAGGCCGGGCGAAAACAATGAGGTTAAAATACTTTCTAAAGTTTTTTACCTAACATAGAACAGGGTCATAGTTCTTTCGCACTAACGTATGGCTTAACTCGGCCAAGAAGCGAAGATCCTGTTTCTCCTCTACTTTCAAAGAATCCCCAACTGTAAGATCTACGACAATCTTCTTGATTTTAAATAAACCCCATAGGTGATCAGCAAAAGTCATGTCCCCATACCAAAAGACTTTATCTCTATTTTTAAGAGAGACAGGTTCGTCACTAAGGTAACGATAGTTAAGCGTTAAAGGCTTAATGTTAACTTTAGAGTCACAAGCTGCCTGAAAAAGAGGCCTTCTAAAACGAATGACTTCTTCACCATTTGTTGACGTTGACTCCGGAAATATGACGACGTCAAGACCAGCCCTTAAGGCCTCTGTAATGTCTCTAACCTCTTGCCCAAGATTTTCTTTACTCCTCCTCTCAACAAATAAACACCCCCCAAGAATACAAATTTGACCTAAAAAAGGAGTATTCTTCATCTCTACTGAGGTGACAAAACAAGAAGGATAATGGGCACAAATCACCAAAACATCTGTATAGGAAAGATGATTAGAAACAAAGAGATGATTTTGAGAGTTTACTGTCTCCTTAATCTTTTGACTAACTTCTATTCTCATGAACCAAAGTGTATAGCGAGCGTATTTTCCTAAAATAGAACAAATCACCTTTCTTGCTTTCATTGGGTTTAATTTAAAAAAGGGATAAAGGGGAATTACTGTCAAAAAATAACAGCACACAGTAAAAAGAAACATCAAGGCCCTAAGAGAGGCCCTCGTGAAGGCGGTGTAGTTTTTCATGACTGCTTAAAATATCTTCTCTTATATCCAGAAGTAATGTTTTCCATATCCAAAATTGTAAGAAAGTCTATACATTTAAATTCTTTATCAAGAGCAGGCTCTCCAAAAGCTTTTGAACCTGCTGTAAAGTAGCTCCTAAGAAGAGGGGGAATGAGTCCCTTGATAACGTTGTCCTCCATTGACGCTCGGTAGACGTCAGAAAGATTCATATTAAATTTACCAATAGGAGCTATAGAATGCCCATCATCAAAGTGCCCGGCATCCTTTAAGTAATTAGTGATCGTCTTCGCCTCAGCTGGGTCAATGATTTTTAAAGAAGAACAACCAAAAAGGTAACGAGAGCCTGTTAACATGACATACTCACCTATACCACGCCATAGTAAATCAATAACCGCCCCATTTCGATGGGCGTGATGAATGCACGCCCTACCTAGCTCAAGTTTATGCCCGGGAGTATTAAGAAACTTATCTAGATCAAACTCATTTTGAGAGTAAAATTTATCACTATATTGGCTAGAAATAACACGATAGGTTCCAACAATTTTATTAGATTCTTTGCAACGAATGATAATATGATCACAAAGACTATCAAACTCATCGAGGTCAAAACCGTCACTATCCTCAGTAGCAGCACCAGTTTCCTCTAAAAAGATTTTATACCTCAATTCGAAAACCTCAAGAAGGTCTTGAGTTGTCGCTGCTGTCTCTAGGCGATACAACTTTGTTTCTATATTCATGTCGTAAGTTGGGGTGTAGGCGATAAAGCGAGGAGAAAACCTGATATCCCAACCCCGAGGTAAACGAAGAAGGTTTTTAAAAGGGTTAGCAAAAGCTTCCAATCTTGTTTCCATAACTTCACTCCTATTAGATAGTTATTGACCTCTATGTGTGGAACCTAAGTACCTATAGGAATAGCTTAACCAAAAACTCTGTGAATAACTGTGAGTAATCTACTATGATTTCATTAAGGTTTTGTTAGTCTCAAGTAAGTGGTCTATGCATTTATATTAATTTTTTTTAAAGGTATTATTTTCTGAAAAAAACGGCTCTTGCCGGTTGGCAGTGAGGAGACCCCATAAACTAGTCCAAGTTAATGGGGTCTCCTCAAAGGCCTGTCACACATTTCCTGTAAGCAAAGTATCTCAAATTGTACGTTTCTTAATACAGACAATTTGGTCACGAACAGAACTCTCTATGTTATAATAGATTCATGTTCATAAGATATTAGTTACTTGCCACTAGAACACGGATTACGATAATATCTGCATATGCAAGAACTGAACTCTAAAGAAACTATAAATTTTTTGAAACCTTACTATCAGGGTATTCTGAAAAAGGGACTGTTAGATCCTCTATTAGAAATTGCTAATTCAGGCACAGGCAAACCTAATCGTGCGGCAAGAACATTTTATGATGCTCAGGCGACGGGAATATTACCACAAGTAGCTATTAAGTTGATGAAGCCGCGACTACCATTTCGAGTAGAACTTCTCTTCGGTGTAGGATTTGAACAATCTAGACTAGATTATGTACTAGAAGATGTAATTCATGCATATCAGAGCAATATTGAAATTGAGGCTTTAGACCAAGCATTAGATAATCTTCTTGATAAATATTCACATCTAACAACAGAAGAAATATGCTCTCACTGCTCAATTAGCGAGATAAGGAAGTTAATAAGACGTGCTGAAATGGAGCAAGCCAATACTGTTATAGTTTATTACAGAGATGGTTATCTTGTTCAAAAATTTCTATCAGCAAAATTAGTAGAGGTCCGTGAAGCAGCTATACCAGCAGTTTATAAATCGTTTAAGCAAGTTTTTGCTAAAGATAGGGTTGTTACTGGAGAAGACTTCAAGATTAGTATAATACCACTCTTAAAGTCCCAATATAAAGTTAAATCAAAGAAGTTGAGTTTCAGGGTTTTATTTGATGATTAAAGCATTTATTGAATAGGCGATTTTTGATTAAATCCCTCTAAGTTTATGAATGAAATCAGTGCTTAGAAAAGTGAGACTTTTAAGCTTTACAGGACTTAACCCCAGAAATTCCGTCTTACAAATATTGGACATGATTTCCTGTAAAGGACGACTGCTTTACCATTAAAGGTGACTTCCTAGTCATCAACTGATCATTAAAGTGAGAATCACAACCACCCTCAATAATATGATACAAGCCATAAAAAATAAGTATCTCTTTAGGTAATGAGAGAAAAGTTTGTACACTAATAAACTCAACAGTATGGCTTTCATATTAAAGGCTCCCTAGAAGATTTTTAACTATATCCAGCTTGGTATCATCAAGCTGCTTGATCTTCCCAAAACAAGAGTCAATGACTTGATCTCTTAGCTCAGCCTTGTTCATATTGTCCTCAAAATCTTTTATTTTATATCCATATGTGTGAACGATATGTCTGATACGCTCAAGAGATAGCTCGATCCTTCCATTTTCAATATGACCAATGGTTGGCCTTGAATAACCGCAAAGCTTTGAAGCCTGATCTTGAGAGATACCTTTAGTTCGCCTCATAGACTTTATCACTCGACATTCCTTAGTGATAATTTTTTGATAGCTCCTACGATCATGATTCGTCAGTACATGCCTTACAAAACTTCTTCCTTTTCTTTTTTGACTACCTTTTTCAATAGTTTTTTTCTTCCTTACAAAATCTAAGTAGGTGAGGCCGTAGCTAGTTACTATTTCCTCAACTCTTCTTTTGTCGAGGCAGACTCGTCCATTTTCAATAGCTCCTAGGCCTTTTGCGCCTACTTCAAGCTTTTCACTTGCTTTCTTAAGTGTCATTCCAAGCTCAAGCCTTAATTCTCTAATGACTTGGTGGTCGATTAGTTTTGACTTGGCTTCGCATTTTTTCTTTCGGTTAAACTTCATTTCGTTACTCCATCCAACTAGCCAGCATAGCACTGGCAGTTAATTAAAAATTAGCCTTAACCAGCGTAATGCTGGTTAAGTTTCATTAATAAAAATAAATGGTTGCAACGATAAATCTTAAAAAGGCTAATCCAATTTACTAGCGCGACAGAGGGGCTAATTCGGGCAGCCAGATTTTTGGCTGTCCGAAGCCAATCAGAGTCACGTCCAGTCACAATGGGTTAGTTTTGATTACCAAGACGGTGGATCAAACAATGAACATCAAGTGATTGATATTATATGTGTTTGTAATGATGTCAGATAAATTTTAGACCAAAAAAAAAGCCTTTGAAAAAAGACCTTACGAAAATGGTGGACTTAAAAGATTTTTCCTAAATCCAACACCTTAAGTTAGGGTCGTTGACAACATAGCGAACGTGAGTCACGTCCAGTCACATTGAGAAGAAAAAAAGCTTATCTAAAGTTTTTCATAAGATATGAAAGCTCTAAATTGTGATTAGCTAATTTAGAAATTACATTATTTAAATTTTCTTTATTTTGGTTTTGACTT
>JAFMBV010000194.1 GCA_017858255.1 Bacteriovoracaceae bacterium | reverse complement strand
CTTACCTGTACGGTTCGCCTCTGACTCATTGTCGACAGAGATTTTTACGCCTTTTTCAGCAGCAAACTTCTTAACTTCTGCAACACTCTCCGGGTTGCTAGCAAACGCAGTTGTTAGCGATAAACTCAGTAAAAGACCGATTACATTTTTCATAAAACTCTCCTCAAAATTTTTTTCAATATACCTCATTGTTTAAAGTTTTTATGGGCTTAGGTAAAATTTATAACGCGCATGGCAACATTCTTTTGTTCAAGGTATCAATGACTACCAAACGAACTTGAGAGAAAACTATGAAGCCACTTAAACAGGTATTATCCTTGTCATTTCTTATACTTATGAGCGCTCCCCAAGCTGAGGTCAAGGCCCTCTCTGGTTACACTGTTGATACAGAGAGCTTGTGCGGTGGCTTTCCAAAAGTGGCCCTAAAGACGAAGGACGACACTTGTTTGGGCCTCGTTGCCACAGAAGAGAGTGGCCTCAAAAGGCCTAGAAGAATCCTATCAGTAGGAGAAGGCCTCTTCGTCGTAACTGATATGTATGGCTGGGTGGCCAATAAAGGTATTGTTTGGCTCTTTGATTCTCAAAGCGGAAAGCTAACCAAGCTCTTTGATAAAGTCGATCAAGCTCACGGGCTGGGCCTTGGTCCTGATGGCCTAATATATGTCGGAACAAGAAGTTCAATTTTTCGCTTTAACCTAAATAATCACCTAGAAACTAAAGAGACCGTCATAAATGATCTTCCCCTTGAAGGAAATCACCCCCTCACCCACTTTATTTTCGACGGATCGGGAAATCTTATCGTCAATGTCGGAGCTCCTAGTGACCAATGTCTTGATGACAAAGATCGTCCTCAATATCCCTGTCCAGCAAGTGAAAGTAATGACCCAGAGGCCTCTCTAAGATTATATTTTCGAAATAGCGCTGGGGCCTATCCAAGCTATAAAGTTATAGCGAAAGGTCTAAGAAATTCTATGGCCTTAGCGATTGAGCCTCAAAGTGGACGGCTCTTCCAAGGTGAAAATGGCATGGACTTTAAAGCGGCCGATACACCTCTTGAAGAAATTAATCTTATTAAAGAAGGAGCTCACTATGGTTGGCCCTACTGCTATGAAGACGGCAAGCTCAATGATAAATATAAGAGAACTTTTTTAAATAGAAGAGTGCCTAAGATTAAGTGTTCCGAATATGAGGCTCCAGTCGCCCATCTTCCCGCCCACTCGGCACCTCTTGATATGATGTTCTATCAAGGGGATCTCTTTCCTGAGTTTCAAGGAAAATTAATTGTTTCACTTCATGGCTATCGTGAGACAGGTCATCGCATTGTCTCCCTAGATCTTAATGAACAATTAATTCCCCAAGAAAATACTCGCTCGGAAATTGTCACGAATTGGACTGCGGAAACAGGTCTTACTCCAAAGGGATCTCCCGTAGGAATGACTACTGATGAAGAAGGAAATATTTGGTTTGTTGAAGATAAGAATAAGACCATCATGGTCCTAACTCGTGGAGACTCGAACCTTGGAAATGTTCAAGGTGAAACCAGACAAATTAAATTAAGTGATGAGCAAGTAAGTGAATACCGTGAAATTGATAAAATGATCTTCGCTCAGAATTGCCAGTCTTGCCATGATCAATTCTCTGGTGATCCAAAAGTTGTCGTTCCAGAACTAATCAAAAGTGGTCTCATCAAACCTGGTCTTGGAAAAGACAGTCCTCTCTTTCAAAGACTCATTGGCACTGAGGCCGGTCAGCGCATGCCCATTGGAAGTGCGCCCATTAAGAGTGACCTCTCAGAAAAACTTAAAATCTTTATTGATTCGCTCAAGTAATTCTTACCCGTCCTGACCCTTTTCTTTCAACAGGTTACAATAGTTGAAAGTAAAGGAGTTAGCGTGGATTCATCACTTATCCAATCCCTGTTTCAGGTGATTACCAATAATATTTTTCTTATTATTTTCCTCTTTGTCATTGTGGAAACGGCCCTTGCGGTGACGATCTTTCTACTGATGAGAAAACATGAGCTGGTCTTACAAGATGTCTCGGCCAATCTTCTTAAAGGATTTCGAGACGCTCCAGATAAAGATTCAACGGCGAATGTTCATGACAACTTTCAAAGTGCCCTTGATTTTATGAAGTATAAAATTTCTAATGATCCTTCCATGAAGAAATCATTCTCAGAAAACGCCAAAGGACTCGGACAAAGAAGTGTGCTTGGTCGTTATTACAATATCGAGGTCATTGCGAGTTTAATGTCCACAATTGTTCAAATCTTTCCCTTGCTTGGGATTCTTGGAACCATTCTCGCCATTGCTCAAACGGCCTTTCAAAATAGTGGCCAAGTTGATGTCTCCTCTCTTTCAAATGCCTTTGTTTTGGCGATGGATACGACAATTCTAGGAATCTTCTTCTCCATTCTCTTTATGGTTATTGAAAGTGCTCTTGCACCTAAAATAGAACGAATCATTAATGAAAGTTTAGAGTTTAGAAAAATTATCGCCAATATTCAGCTCTCAACGAATGACGGAGACTCATAAATGGAGAGGTCCTACAAAAGACCAAAACGCCAAGCGGTCTCCCTTACCTCTCTACTAGACTTACTCTTTGTGATGATTTTTGTCTCTCTCATCCAACAAAAAGCTGCTGCTCCAACAAAAGAAGAGCCAGTCCCGGTCGCAAAGGTGACAGAACAAAAGGCCCCAAAACAAAACTTTCAAATTAAGGCGACCTTTAACTTCTATGGCACTTCTTCTAACCCATCCCTTCCCTCTGGGAAGTACATTATGGTCGGCAGCTACAAGTTAACAGATGGATCCCTAAATTTAGGAGGACTTGCCTGGATTGAAAGGCCTGCTAAATATGACATGGTTCCTCTCTCCGGAAAGATTGATCCTAAAACGGGAAGTTTTAGAGGAAGAGTCGAGGCCATTGGTTGTAAAGAATTTACTCTCGAGAGAAAGCTTAAAAGAGATAAAACGCCAATCAGTGGTGAATGGGTGGGAACCTATTCTTGTTCGCAAGGAAAGACAGGTCTTACTCTAACGATCGAGTGATTGGTAAAGCTCTAAGCGAAGTGCCTCATACTCTGGATTAAAGAGGCTCTCTTTATTATAACTAACAACTTCTCTTGTCCCCAACTCTACGATCTGACCACCAGCTCCCATCAGCAC
>JAFMBV010000080.1 GCA_017858255.1 Bacteriovoracaceae bacterium | reverse complement strand
ACTGGACCATAAGAGAAGTAGAGCCAAAGGAATCGAAGCTTAGATTAAAAATCTCAAGAAGCTGATTGTAGTAATGGCTCCATACCCAAAAATCGAGAGCCCTATTCCAATAAGGAATAAAGCCTTTTTTAAGACGCCTCTTAAAAGCTCGAGTCAGCATATAGTTGGTCGCGAGTCTTGAATCAAAGTTACGGTTATAATCGAAAAGGTCCTCTGAGTTCCGGTCCTGTTCATATTTTTTTGGATTTTCTTTTCTAAGCAATTCATCCTGCTCAAGAATCCCTTCCATTTGCCTTCTAACTTCTACAACAGAAGGTTCAGGACAATTGTTACTACCAGGGCAATCAATAAGACAAGTAGCACAAGCAGGCTGACTAAGGGGGAAGTCCAAAACCATTTGTTTTACTTTAAACTTTTCAATCCAGGTACGTATCGCCTCATCTCCAGTAAGACCATCTTCGTCTTTTACTTGGAGTAAAGAGCGTAAAAACCAACGATTATCTTCTTCAAAGTGTTCGATAAGGCAGAAAAAGAACTGATCACGGCGACCACCTTTCATAGAAAGGCCGACGATATTTTCATTTAGAGGTTCAGTATTGTGTTTAATAAACTCTCCTTACCCTTTTATTATAAAGGATTCGGAGGGAAGATGCATTTAAGAAAGAGGCTCTTCGATCTGAAAATCTAAGATTCCCATTCCTGCTTTTTGGACTACTTCTTGCACTAGAGCTTTTTCTTCCTTCTTATGGGTAAGAAGAAAGCAACCACCACCACCGGCACCACAAACTTTTATTCCAATACTTGGTGAATGAGCAATCAATTGAGAGTGAACTTCTGCCATGGACGATGAGAGAATGCCTGGAAAAAGCTCTCTTCGAATGGCGCCTTCTTGAGCGATCAGATCAACAAGTTCAGAATAACTTGAGGCCATGATGGCCTCATAGGCCTTGAAGCTTAACTTCGCTATTTCCTTAAGTCCCTCTCGAGTCGAAGGGACTTTATCAAAAAACATTTTGTAAACTTCCCAATTATTAATTCCACTTAAACGAGTTTGCCCTGAAAAAACGAGAGTCAAACGCTCTTCAAGTTCAGCTTTAAGTTCAATATTATAAAGTTGATCAACTTGAACGCTTCCTGGAGCAGGGTGAAGAGCAAGAATGCCTCCAAACATTGCAGGATAATAATCTTGATAACCCGCAGGCCCAGAATCTAAAATTCTCGCCTCAATTGAATTTACTTCGCGAATTGCTTGTAAAGGATCAAAATCCTCCAACTTGTAATTTTTAATCGCACGGTAAAGAGTGACACCCATGGCAGAAGATCCACCAAGTCCAGCCCCCGCAGGAGAACCTGATTTTAAAAAGACTTTTACTTTAGATCGCAATTCTAAATGGTCTAAAATTTGGCAAACAAAGGCCATTGGTCCGAAGTGATCGCCAGAGAGTTTTTCGGGAGTAAAATCTTTTTTAGAAAAGTAATGAGTAGATTGATAATCTTTAGACTCAATTTCAATGCCTTCTTTATGAGACTCCTCAATCGTGACTTCAGCTTTTAAGGAGGTAGCAACATTAAGTGTAACGACATTATCAAGAATTAAATTAATCGGATTTAGGTCAAGGGTTCCACCTAAAAGATCAACCCTTACTGAGCCTTTACATGTAACGGACACTTAGGCGTCTCCTTCAGGTCTGTAAATTCCTACGTAAGGAAGCTCGCGGTAGCGGCCAGCATAATCAAGTCCATAACCAATCACAAAATGATCTTCAATTTCAAAGGCCAAATAATCGATATCAACCTTATGCTCTAAGCGCGCCGGTTTAAATAGAAAAGAAGCGAGTTTAAGAGATGCTGGCTTTCTATTACCTAAATTCTTTTTTAGAACGGTTAACGTAAGACCGGTATCTACGATATCCTCGACAATAAGAACGTGCTTGCTGCGAATATCACTTTTAATATCTAAATTAATTTTTAATTCACCAGTACTCACTGTTCCATCACCATAAGAAGATGCCGACATAAATTCAAGTGTTACTGGCATAGTCAGATGGCGTACGAGGTCAGCTGTAAACATAAAGGCACCATTGAGAATTCCAATGATATGCAAACTCTTATCAGCGTAGTCTTTATTGATTTCCTGCGCGAGTTCTAGAATTCTACTTTGGATTTTTTCTTGGGAAAGGTAAATATCAATGGCCATAGGTATCCTTAAAGCTAAGTGATAAAAAAGAAAGCAAGACCATAATCAGCACGTTCAATTCCGACCAGAGCTGATAATATGAGAAGGAGCTTATCACTTCACCCATGAAGCCATGGGAAAAGGGTCTACAATAAAGCCGTTGGCCCTGCTCTCAATTCGCCTATACCACTTACGCCTAAGGCGACGTGGAAATTTCTTTTGGATCTAATTCTTTAGTCGAGCCCGATTTTAGCGGAATAGAAAAAGCTAGTAAATCATGATCTTCAGTATGGTCGTCCCAATGAACTCTGCAGCGAGCTTCATATCGGTCACTTTCACCAACTAACACCTGCTGCTCGCATTCTTCTGCATTTTTGCGGTAAGTTTTTGAAGCTGGAGCACCGCAAACAGTACAAATCGCTTGAATTTTGTCGACCCTATCGGCCATACAGAGAAGTTCAGGTAAAGGGCCAAAGGATGATCCCTTATAGTCTTGATCGAGGCCGGCACAAATAACGCGAATTCCTCTTCTCGCTAATTTTTTAATAACGGGAATAATATTTTCATCGAAAAACTGCACCTCATCAATAGCTACCACACGAGTTGAATCATAAAGGTGGCCTAGAATATCTAATGAGTTTGCCACTGGTAAGGCCGTGATAGAGAGGCTTGAGTGGCTAACGACGTCTGTCTCGTGATAACGATCATCAATCGCTGGTTTAAAAATTTGTACTTTTTGTCTGGCAATCTGCGCTCTTCTAACTCGTCTAATGAGTTCCTCTGTTTTGCCTGAAAACATTGGTCCGCAAACGACCTCAACGATACCTGCTGCTAAATGTCCCATGTTGTACCCAACCATGTCTAACTCCTTTAGATATGGCACTTAAAAAATTGTGCTGTGGTTATTATGTGTGTGTAAGAAAATTTTACGAAGGCATTAAAGAATAGGCCAGATACTTTTGGGCCCGCCACTAAGCGTTATTAAGAAAAACAATGAGATAGGTTTTAAAAAATTTCTTACGGCCTAAAAGCCGGTGAGCATCATTCCAATGCTTATGGTCATTAGAAAAAATGAGAAGAGGATCAAAAATAAAGGACATAATATAACGAGAGTGGCCTGCATGACGCTAAAGCCTAAGTTCTTGCGTAATCCACCAAATATATAGACTAAATTTGCCACCCGATGAAGCAGTAATCCAATAATAGGAATAACCAAGAGGGTGTGAGTTGTAAAAGCTTGGCTTACAATATCAAGGCCTATCTTCTCAGCATCGCCTTCTTTTTCAAAAAGACCAGCAAATACCTTAATGATATTTACCCAAAACTTTCCGTAGAGCCAAAAGACTAAAGGGAAAAAGACGACCTTAAGAACAAGAAAGAAAATTGAAGTGAATCCTAAAAGGCTTTGGGAATAACTAATTAAAGTGTTTGGAACAGAAAAAGATTCAAATAAATGCAGACCCATAAACATGCCGATCAAAGAATATACGGCATTGAAAATAACGAATAACCAGGAAACGATAAGGCTTTGTTCAAAGGTAACACCTACATCTTCAGAAAACTGTTTCTCCTCTCTTCGTTCCACGAGTTCAAGTTGACCAGAGTTTTCCACTTCAACATTGTAGGCCCTCTTTGAGCGAAGAAGCTCTTGAGTTTGCCAAGGGTGAAGAAAGCTATGCAGATAATTATTTAATATTTCATTCATAAAAATACTGTTCTTTGACCATAGGGAACTTCGGACTTCCCGTTATTTTATAAACCAAACCATGGCCACTCTCCTTATGGTACAGGAGAATCTCTCCCGAGCGAATCATGAGGAAAAATGGTCCAAAGCCCCAGTCTATAACAAACTGCTTGATATAGCCTTGTTCATAATCCTTACCGGCCACCCAATAATCGGCCTTTCCTGCGAGGAATTTAACCAATTGGCTAAAAGACTGATGAGAAGCCTCAATAGAAGGTGCTGACGCCATAAATTTACCGTCTTCTCGACTAAAGCTTACAATTGTTGATTTCTCTTGAGATGGAAATTTAACCGTAAGAGTTTTTAGCTGATTACGAACTGCGCTTAGGTTCCAAAAATCTTGAACAGGCTTAAAAAATAACCGAGCATATTTCTCTTCAATAAGATACGTTTTCTTATCAAGGCTACTTCTTAGAAAATAGGCTTTTTTATCTCTTTTAGATCGTATTAAAGTAAGTCTGGCCTCTCCTTGAGAAGAGTTAACTGTCATTTCAGCAAGTGGCTCTTTCTCAAAGTCAGCATCTACTTTTTGAGCATATGACTTCCCTTCAAGTTCAACTAATAGCTCTTCAAACTTTCGCATTTCTTTTTCTTCTCCAGCTAAGAAGAAAGGAATCTTTGGGGTGGTCTGAGCATCTGTAAAGTTTAAAGAGAATTTACGATTTCTTCGGCTATCGAGTTCAACCTCTAAGAGGCTCCACTTTTTATTCATCCAATGGCGAAAAATACGATAATCCCTAAAGAACACTTCATCTAAATAGAATAGCGATTGAAATCGCCGGAAACGATGATCTGATCGGTGACCTTCCTTTTTTTCATAGACTGTATCGAGAGGCCCAGAGTCAAAGGCCACAACTTGATTAATCTCATCGCCGTTGATGACTTCCATATAGAAGCTTTGATCAAAGTCTAGCTTTTTACCTAGGATAAAAGTGACCTTACCTTTTTCAAAAAGAAACTCAACTCTTTCGTTTTCTTCAGGAAAGAAGTTTTCTCTTGAGGATTTATTGAGAGAGTCTTTTGGTAAAACTCTTTTCATTTTAATGCCCGATAAAATCGACATAAACCAATCGACCTTTCGCTCATCAACAATCTCGCCAGACAGGAGTAAATATTGTGTTCCCTGTTTACTTATCTTAACGCTGGGGAGGGAGAATCCTTTGAGTTCACCAAGTGCTTGAGGATCAAGAAGAGTTCCTCGTTTTTCAGTCTCATCATAATCCTGACGGTCTTCTAGTTCTTGAAAGAAATAAGTAAAGACGCCCAAACTTAATGCTACGAAGAAAAGGATTAGATTTTTCTTCAAAGTTTTTGTCTCCTCTTATAGAGAACAAAAGCTATGATCGCCAAAGCAAGGGGACAAAAGATCACCGTAAAGTAAAAAATAATTCCAATTTGATGTTTGTTCATAAAGATTGGCCGATCTTCAATAACGGGCGTGTTAAAGGCTATTAACCTTTCCTCCCCCGCCAACCAATTAAGAGAGTTTAGAAAGAGAATGAAGTTTTTGGGAAACTTTCGGTAAGTGTTTATAACAAAGGTAGAGTTGCCAAAAACTAATAGTTTTTTATTTTCTTCTTCAAACGCAGCAATATAACCAAGCGGTCCCTTATGATCAAATCCTTCTGTGTAGGTCATGTCCATGGCCAAAATTTCTTCGCGATTTGTTTCACCCCAAGCTGCTGGAAATTGATTCGAAAGTCCCAAAAGTGTCCAACCTGTACTTTCTGTTTCCAATTGGACAGAACTTGTTAAAGGAAGAAAGACACTTCCATCAAAACCTTTTGTGATTGGATGATTTGAATCAAATTTGTGGATAACGGGTACAGTTCCTTTTGATCCATTGGCGTGTTTAATGCGGTCAATGACCAAGTCATTCGACAATATCGCACCGTAACCTCTCAATAAATCCATCAGCTCTACTTGGCCCTTACTATTGAAATCGGGATCAAGGGCGAGCATTAAACGGCCCCCTTTTTCAATAAAAGACTTTAGAGCATTGATCTCATTTGGGAAGAAGCCTTCCTTTGGTCCCCATACAACAAGAACATTGGCATCCTCTGGGATCTGACTAGATTCCCGCAGATTAAGCTGACGAAGAGAATAGGTATTAGACTTTAAAAGCTTCGCGAGCTGACTGCCACCTTCATTTTCATTAGAAGTAATATCAATTTCACCATGACCTACAGAGAAATAAATCGTTGGATCAGTTTTTCTGGTTATCTTTATAAGAGCATTTGTTACAGAAAGCTCGGACAGCTCCGAGATAACCCTCTTCCTTTCTCCGAAAGAGATTTCAAGAGAAGGTACTTTTGTTACACCAGATTCTCTAACCTTTTGAGGAGATAGTTCTGCATCGACAAACCCTATTTTAATATCATTTTTTTTAAGACGATAAAGTTCCGCCAAGGAGCGTATCAACTCATAATCTTTTTTAAGTGAAAAAATAGTAAATTGAACCTCTCCCTCGACTTCTTTAAGGAGTTGAGCGGTTTGATCAGTAAGAGAATTTCTTTTATTTTTGGTTACATCCCAAACGACGGCGTTTTTATAGGCAAGAAAATTAACAAAACCTAAAATCACAAATAAGAGAAAAGCAGAAACAATCGCACCAGCGAAGTTTTTAAAATAAAGACTCTTATAAAATTGAGCGAAGGACTTACGGTTTGAGAGAATCAAGCCAGTGGTCAACACTAATCCGGCGAGAGTCGAAAATAGGTTTAAGGTAACTTCTCCCGGGATACTAATCCAAAGACCAATCACAACGAGATATAATAAAAAGTTTAAAATTCCAAAAAGTGTTATCAACCAACTTTTCATGACCTACCATCTCCTCGAATCAAGCGACAAATGAGTTAGATAGGTAAAGAAGCCTATAAAGGAAAACATATAAACAATATTAAAACTGCGAATACCTCCGCGAACAAAACTTTCAAAATGGAAAGGAATGGCGAGGTACTGAAAGAGCTGGGCCATTAAAATATTATTGGTAGCATTACCCGTTAGTGAAAAAAGCATCAGGCTCAAAAGGATACAAAACCCAAGTAATGCGGAGACGACAAGATTTTCAGTAAGACTACTCGCGAAACAACCAACGCTTATATAACAGAGAATAGAAAGTAGTACGCCGACATACGACGAGATCACAACTGACCAATGGCTATAACCACTCATCGCCAAAACGATTGGAAAGACAATCGTCAAAAGAACCATAAAAGCGGATGTTAAGAAGTTAGCAATAATTTTAGAGAGGATAATTTGAAAATGGCTTAGCCTAGAAGTGAGAAGCAGCTCCAGAGTATGAAGTTTTCTTTCTTCAGCAAAACTTCTCATTGTTAAGATGGGCGCTAAGAATAAAAAGATAAAGTTCATATTACCAAAAATAGGCAAGAGAATGGACTGTGTTAATGTTTGATCGGTTAGTTCTTTTGATGCGATCAGATAATTAAAGAAGAGCCACCCCATTAATATACAAAAAAGTGCCGAAAGAATATAAACCATTGGCGAAAGAAAGTTATCTTTAAGCTCTTTCTTACTCAGTAGATAAATGCCTTTTGAGAAACTAATCACGTACGATCTCCCTGAACACTTCCTCGAGTTCCATCTTTCTTTCCCTGAACTCAAGTAAATTGCCCCTAGTTGCAATTAACTCTGATAAGGATGAACGATAGTCCTCCTGACCTTGAATACGTATGCGTAAGAGGCTTCCCTCTGAATGCTCAAGAATATCAAATCCTTGAATATAATCTTTTGCTAAAAGTTCCTTTTTTAAATCTTCCCCAACACTTCTTACTACAGCTTCATAAGTCTTGAATGTGGAGAACTCACTTTGAATAGTGACAAGGGGACCTGTCCTCAAGATTTTGCCTTGATCAATGATAGTAATTTCATCACAAATCCTGGCCACTTCATGTAGCTGATGGGTACTTAATAAAATGGTATGTTCTTTTTTTAACTCTTCAATCAACTGCCTAACATCTGCAATTGCATTTGGATCAAGACCAATCGTTGGTTCATCCAAAATTATAATATCTGCACCATAAACTAAGGCTTGAGCCATAGCGACTCTTTGCTTAAATCCTTTTGAAAGATTACCTATCAGACGGTTTTTTACTTCCTGGAGCTTACAGCGAGTTAGGATATTCTCCATGAGATCTTTTCGATCTCCCTTGGCCTCTGATGGATCCCAATTAATCGCTTGGCAAAACTCAAGATAGTCACCGACTTTCATGCCGTTATATAAAGGTGGCTGCTCAGGAAGAAGGCCTATTTTAGTACTAACGAAGGCGCCATTTTTTGAAACATCTTGTCCGTCAACTTCAACTAAACCTGAGGTTGCCGGAATTAGGCCTGCGATAATTTTCATTGTCGTTGATTTACCAGCTCCATTTGGTCCAATAAATCCATGAACTGTCCCTTTCCTCACTTGAAGATCGATATTGTCCAAGGCCGTTACACCGGGATAGACCTTAGAAACTCCTTTCAAATTGATGGCCAAATTCATCTGGCATCATCTCCTTTTACGCGATATTCAAATAACACCCAAATAGTAACAAAAAGTTTCTAAATTGTTAAAATTCCTACAGACTCAATCAGCTCTTCCGATAAGAAAAAATATGAGAATGATAAATCTTTTCAAATCCTTGACCGAAAAGGCCAAGAATATAATCATTACAACACACATCCAGCCGGATGCGGACGGTATTGGTTCAGAAATTGCTCTTTGTTTGGCCCTTAAAGAAATTGGAAAGAATGCAATTTGCGTAAATGAAGAACCTTTACTTGATCGTTATCGTTATCTTGATCCAATCGATTGTGTCATCTCTTATGATGATTATGTTTTGAGACGCGAATCCGGTCCAAAGGAGGCAATTGATCTCTTTATAGTCGCGGACACTAATACACTATCCCGCATTGGTAACAATCTACAAGGTCTAGTTCCCAACGCGAAGAACCTACTTTTTATTGATCACCATCCTGCACCCAAAGAGCTTGCAGCTATTCATTGTATTGATACGAATATGGCGGCAACTGGTGAACTTGTGGGGAATTTAATTGAATCCCTCGGTGTCTCATTCACAAAAGAGATGGCCTACCCTCTTTATACATCGATATTAATTGATACCAGTAGTTTTCGTTACCCTACTGTTACAGGAAATACTCATCGTTTAATCGCTAAACTCATGGATACCGGTGTAGAGCCTCCCGAAGCCTATAATAAAATCTACGGTACTAAGAAAATAACTTATATGCAGATGTTGGGAGTTGTCCTTTCAAGTGCTCAATCAACTAAGGATGGCCGAGTTGCCTGGCTTAGTCTTACAGAAGAGAGTTTAGAAAAGTTTGACGTGGATACAGAAGATACCCATGGCCTCGTTAACCATCTTCTTATTCTCGATAATATTAAGGTTGCCTGTATGTTCCGCCAAGTCGGTTCTATGGTAAAGATCAGCTTTCGCTCGGCAGGTGATATCGATGTTGGAGTTATGGCCCAGGCACTAGGCGGAGGGGGTCACGATCACTCTGCAGCCACTCTGATAGAAGGTGAAATCGAAGACGTTATTAAAGATACAGTGATAAAACTAGAACTTATGCTTGATGATGAATAACTTAATTCCCTAAGATCTTTCTTAAAACCTCTTGTTCCTTACCATTAAAGTTAACAGCACCAGAATTTAGCATAGATTTAAGCTTTTCCGTGGTCATTGGATTATTGGGATTATTCCTTTTAACATCCCCGACACTATCTTCTTCACCCAAGAAGCCCACACCAAACTTTTGACCAGTGGGGTTCATTTTTCTTTTGAACTCTCCACCTTTCGCTTTCTTCAGCTTTTCTAAAATCTCTTGACGAGAAACGTATGGCTTCTCGTCACTACTTCTTTTGATCATGCCATTTTCATCAAGTGGCAGATCCTTTTTGGCAGATCGAGGCGCTTTGCTAAAGGTTTTTGATGTACTTTGGAATGTGGTGAATAATCTAAGATTGTCCATGTATTAAGGATAACAAAAATCCCCCGCGAGCCCTCTTAAAAGGCAATTATGGCCCCTTGCCAATTAAGTTGGGCAATTTTGAAGATATAAAAAGAGTTAGGATTTTAGAAATAGAAATTAAATTCTTAGTACCTACTTAGCCTAAATAGTGAAATATAAGCACTCTCTTTAATTTATCTCATCATTTACTAAAGTTTCGGCAAGAATTACCGATTTTTTAATTGACCCTAAAATTGATTTTGATAGGCTTAGGCAGCAGCAATGCCCGACTAAAACTATCGGAGAATTTTTTTTTAACTTAACAAATTTTTTGATTGAGACTTTTTGTAGAACGTTTTTTCAATGTGTCCGTAAGCTGAAAAAAAAACTCGATCGTCAAAAGAAACGACGTTTCTTTTGAGAGAAAAACATGAACGATGTAAAAGTTTCGAAAACTAGAAATCTGCTGTTATCAGCACTCATCCTTGTAGCTGCGGCGTTTGGGACGTCTTGTGGTGAAGGGCAATCTCAACTAGCTATCCCTGGTGTTCAAGGACCAAATCTAACACTACAACAAGATCAAATCCTCATTACTATGGTATTTGAAAACCTTCAATTAGAAGGTGGTTTTCGGTACAACATTCCAGAGTACACGAATTCCTACATTGCTATCGAGCCTGATCTTCAGACTACCGGTACGTTGATGTCTATTAATGTTTCTTTACAAGATGTTTTCAATGGAGATCTTCAACTTCTTCCTCCTCAATCACTACCTGGTGGAAGAAACCTACCTGGAGTATCAACAGGTCGTTTACCAGCTGTTGCCTTCTCTATTCCTAAATGGAAGAACATGGCCTTCTACTTAGGTCCTAAGTTCTTTGGAGTTTTTATTCCAGTTAAACTTGATATTGGGACAAACAACATTGTTACTGCCCGTTATTACTCTGGAAAAGTTAGAGCCGGTAACATCTCTCTAGTTGGAGCAGATGAAAATGGTGAAAACTCAGGTTTCGTTCTTCTTCTTGATCTTTCAAGCTCAGTTAAAAGAAGGCTTAAAAAAGTTGCTAATAAGTACGACTAGATCATCGCAATCAAAATGTGATTGAATTGTTGGGGGGCTTCTACGGAAGCCCCTTTTTTATTTCTTTTTACTCTTTCGAAAATCACTCTCTCTTAAGATAGTAATCTGCCATTTATGTTGAGTTGAACGATCGTTATGAAGCTTTATAACTACAGGGATCGATTTTTTCTCAAGATCATTAATTACATAGAAGGTGTCACCAAGCACAGAAACAATATTCCATAACCCCTTATGCGCTTCTTGATCGATGAGTAGTTTTATAAAAAGTAAACGTACCGGTTGTTGTTTACTTCCCAGCTTATCGTACTTTTTTAAATCTTTAAGTGCCGAGCGAGTTTGAAAGTCTTTTAGAGGTGTTGCAATTGCGTCTAATACTTGGCTAGAGAATGTAAATTCATCTTGAAAAGCACCCATATTCACATTAGAAGTTTTTAGTTTTTCCTTAATGAGCCTTAAGCGTGCCACCTCAAATTGTGAAGGTATTATTACCGGCTCTGGAGTTGGAGTTGCAGTCGGCACAGGAGTCGGCGTTGGCGTCGCAACTGGTGTTGCCACCGGCGTGATTTTAGCCAGCACAGTAGGAACAGCTGTCGGAATTGGTGTTGGAGCCGGGGTTGGGGTCGGAGTGGGCGTTACAAAAAGAAATTCACTAAGTCCTCTATCATCAAACTCTTTTAAAGCACCTGGCAGAAAGATCTCTCCCTGAGCATACTTCCTATTTTCCATTTCAATTTGCTGTTTCATATAGATAAAGACTTCATTCAGCCAAGAGTATTGAGTTTCTCTCGACTCAAATAGCTTGGCATATCTTTTTAAGCAAGACTCTGCGAAGCCGCCTTCATTAATGACTCTCATGACATTTGATTTAATTAATAATTCTCTAGGAATTCCAGTTACAGAAATCCCATAAATCATATCTTCTTCTGAACAAAATGTTTTAATGAGCTCTTTATCTTTCTTACAAGAATAAGCTAATGCTTTTTTTACATTTTTGAGCGACATATTGGGACATTTCTCTTTATCCAAACAAAAGTTTTTTAGACGATGATCCACAATGTTTTGAATATCATTATTAACTAATAACTTTTTCTTTTGGTCTAAGTATTGTTTGATTTCGCTTCCCTTAAGCTGTTTATTTTTTAAAGGATCATAATTTAAGAGGTAACGATATTTAGTCCTTCTTACGAAGTTTTTCATATCTTGCCCTTCGGGGCTACATTGACCAAACACTTCTTTCCAATCGAGATCACAAGTCTGACCATCAATACCTATTTGATAAGAAAGAATGGCATGCTCCTTCAGGGACTCAAATAAATAGGATATAGAAATAAGACGAAAGAGGTAACGAATGTATTCAATATTTTCGTTTAGAAAGAAGTTGGGACAGCTACTCATCCCAGGAAGCTCATTAAACCAACTCTCTTTTAATTCATTAACTTGAGGTGATACCAGGTTATAGAAAAGCTCGTTCTCAAATAAGTCATCAAGAAATGTTTGTGTGGCGAGATGTTCTTTAAAAATAATCGAAGGGTCTAAGGGACCACGGTATTGGTCAAAGTCTTTTTCACCCAAAAAAACTTCATCATAGTATTTATTAGAAGTAGAGACTTTCTCTGAAGCATGTGAGTAAGTGGCGAACATTAAACTAGAAAAAAGGACTGACGCAATGACAGTCCTTAGAATCAAATGCTGAATTTTCATTTTAGCTGCGGGCAACTTAGCCTCTTTATTTCTACTTTAATTAATGTACTAAAAATAAGCTTAGCTCAGGTACATAAGTAATTATAACTAAAGCGAAAAGCATTAAGATCAAAAAGGGAAATGATGCCCGGTAAAGTTCTGTTATTGGCTTCTTAAAGCGAAAACTACTGATGAATAGGTTAATTCCGACGGGAGGAGTAATATAGCCGATTTCCAAATTTGTAAGAAAGATAATGGCCAAATGAATAGGATCTACCCCAAACTCAGCAGCGATTGGTGTAATCAATGGCACCACCACAATGATGGCACTAAATATATCCATCAAGGAGCCAACAATTAATAAGAAGATATTTAAGAAAAGTAGAAAGCTGTATTTATTAGTCAGGTACTCCTGCATGAACGCCAAAATTTTCATTGGCACTTCTTCATCAACCAGCCAATTTGTAAAACCAAGAGCACAGGAGAGAATCAATAGAATCCCGCCGACGAGGCTCATTGAATCTTTGATCACTCTTGGAATATCTTTAAAAAGAGAAAGGTCTCGATAAATAAAAACTTCAATAATTAAAATATAAAAAGCTGTTACGGCCGCAGCTTCTGTTGTTGTGGTCTTTCCACTATAAATGCCATAAAGAACACCTACAGGAAGAAGAACTTCCCACCAGCACCCCTTAAAGCTCTCCCACAACTCTTTGGCAACAAAGGGAGTGCGACCTAACTGTGCAGATCCCTTTTTAATAGCATAGAGAGACAAAATAACAATGAGAAGAATACCTGGTAAAATACCCGCTAAAAATAATTTTTCAATATCAACATTTGTCACTAACCCATAGAGAATAATGGGAAGTGAGGGAGGGAAGAGAAGTCCCAAAGATCCGGATGTTGTAATTAGACCTAGAGAGAACTTCTCACTATATCCTTCATTATTTAGTATCGGATAAAGAAGGCCACCAAGGGCAATAATGGTAACACCTGAGGCGCCCGTAAATGCTGTAAAAAAGGCGCAAATGACTAGGGAGACGATCGCCACCCCACCAGGTAGCCAACCGAGAGAGGCCTCAGCAAAACGCAATAAGCGTTTAGGTGATCCCGACTCCGCCATCATATAACCAGCAAAGGTAAATAAAGGGATTGTTAAAATACTTGCCTGTGATGAAATTTTATTAACCTCAATAGCGACGGCCACCAAAGGAATATCGGACAAGTGAAAGCCCACCATGGCCGCGAGGGCCATAACGATAAAAAGAGGCGTTCCTAAAAGGGCAAGAACACCAATCGCCGGGATAAGTAAAAGCTCCATTACTCCCCCTCACCTTCATCATTTTCAATTTTAAATTGATATTTCTCAGAAAAAGACAGTACAAAGTTATTAAAAAATCTATAGCAAATTAAACCAAAGCCAATCGGAATAATAGATGCCAGATACTTCGCATGAATCCCGATAAAAACGTCGGCCCGTCCATACTTGGCCTCTTCAGCAACAAAATCAATACAGGCCTTTGTTAAGTAGATAAGAACGACGAAAGAAATAATATCAATAATTCGACCGACCCACCGATGGGCCTTCCACATTTTTTTAGTTTCAAAATATTTACCAATAAGATCGATGCCAATGTGAGTTCTTTTCCCCGTCGCAATAGTTCCTCCTAAAAAGGCAGAAATAAAGACAAGGTAACGGACAGCTGGTTCAAACCAAAGGACGTGAGAATCAAACCATCTCAAGACAATATTTGAGACAGTCATCAAAAGCATTCCTAAGACACAGAATACTAGTACTCCAGTCGTGATTTTTTCAACCGCTTTATCTAAAGAGTAGATCACCTTAAAAAACAAAACGCCTCCTTGCGTTTCCTATTTATAAAGTAGCTTTTAGCTTCTTCAGCGCATCATCACTGAAAAGTTTACCTTTAAGCTTTGTCATAATTTCTTGCTTGAGTTTTTTTGCCGTTTCTTCATCGGCCTTAGGAAACTTTAAAAACTCGACACCATTGGCCTGGATCGACTTAAGCGCATCGACGTTGTCCGCAATATTAGAGGCATTAACTTTCGCCATATAAACCTTCGCCACTTCTTTAACGATTTTTTGATTGGCAGCAGAGATAGTGCTCCATGCTTTTTGGCTAATAAGAAAAGACCCTAAAGAAAAAGCGATAGGGAAATCAACGAGATATTTAACCTTTGAACTCCACTGAAGCGCAATAATTGGCATTGCTGGTGCATAAGCTGCTTCAATAACTCCTGTAGAGAGAGAAGAGAGAACATCAGGAAGAGGCAGAGGAACAGAGATTAGCTTCATCTTTTCAATCATCGCCTCAACGATTCTATCTCCTTCCCATGACCAAATTTTCACGCCTTTTAAGGCCGCAAGGTTTTCCGTTTTCGTTTGAGAGACAAAATATACGAGACCAATTTCAAAGAACCCGAGGTTTTGAAAGCCTTCTTTATTAAGACCTTTATTAAAATAGGGCGTTAATTTTTCAACTGAACTCCAGGCTTTTGCACGATCATTGCCAAATAAGAAAGGTATCTCAACCACACGCGTGTCACCGTGGATATCCCCGAGGGTTTTTCCTGTAAAGATGCCCCCTTGTAGCTGATTGATTCGTACTTTTCGAAGCACATCAATCTCATCTCCTTGAGCTCCACCAAAGTAAAACTTAAATTTCACTTCTCCGTTAGTTTTAGTTTTAATTTCTTTCCCCATACTCTTCATGTGCTTGGCCCAATTGGTCCCCTCAGGTGCGAGAACACCAACCTTAATGCGGGAGGCAGCTTGTGTACCCAGAGAAAAAATAAGAGAGAGAAAAATAATAGCTACAAAATTTCTTTTCATTCAAAACACCTTAACAATTAAAAAATTTCTTTTTCATATTTTCTGATTATTTGGAAACGCTTTATTGCAATCGCTTGATATAAACGAAGTCTACGGTTTGTAAAAGCTTCATCTTTTTTACCCATTGGATTCCAGTTTAACTCTTCTTTTAAAAGGTTTTCATATCTAACCAGGTCTTTCTTTTGGCGGTTATAAACATCTTGGTCGTATTGCGGTAAGGCAAAATACTCAACGTAGGCGACTCTGGCCAACCAATTGTGCGGGTTCTCTTTGATCATTTTAAGGAAGATTTCCTTACCTTTTTCTGGGTTACCACCAAGCATGGCAGGTCTTCCCGCTTCATATGAACCGTAAAAGATTTGGCACATTCCATGACCAATTTCGGGGTTTAATTCACAAACCCAATCAAACATCGATTTTACTAAAGGAAGGTGGCTAATCAGTTGAATATTTTCTCTTTGAAGATTGATTAAAGAACCCAGTGATTGGGCGGTAAAAAGGATGGCCTCTTGGGAGACCATATTACCAGAGAGCTGACTCTCTAGTAATCCAGAAATTCCTCTCTTATCTTTCATTGCCACTTTTAAATCGTTAAAAGATAAGTCGTTTACTTTTAAAAACTGAAGGCCATATTCAAAGGCCTTTGTGTAATAAGCTATGGCCTGGTATTTGTGATAGAAATTGTCGTTTTCCGCTAGTTTATCTTCAAGGTAGAGAGTTTCTTCAACACCAAAAGCATAGCCTGCATTTCCCTTAATCGCTGCGACCAACAGGTTCTCATCCTCTGGTCTTACTGCGAGTAGGCCATCAATGAGAGTCAGGTTAGCGGGGGTACCATTTTTAAAAGCCTCCCAATTTCCCTCAGCCTCGATACCGGCCATAGAGTCCATAAAAAGAGGTGCAGCTGTTTTCAAGGCCACGGACCTAATAGAGGAGCAGCCTGAGAGGAGTAAAAAACAAGAAATTATGCCAATATTTTTCAACATAAGAGGAACCTAATTCGAAATTTAAGCAAATAACTCTTCTAGATTGCCCTAGATTTCAGGTATTTACAATTCTTTGGGCACCCTAGGCGAGGTTTGCCTGCCCCCTAACTGGCCAATTAATCAATATGTGCTATAGTGAAAATAACTACCTGCGAAATCTGTTAAGTTTCGATACGTTACGTCCGAAAAGACGAGTAACAACATCAGGTAAATTAATGATAGGAGGTCCTATTGAAATTAGCCTTACTTCAAGAGGCCAATTCTTAGACTGTATTCCTTAAGAGCACCTTAAATGTGGGTTGTTCGCCTCTTTAAAGAGATGGGAATTTAGTCGGTGAAATGGCCATCAACTAACCCAAACTTTAAGGAGATTATCATGAATAACTTGAACAATAAGTCCAAACAAACAGCCACCTCACTCGATAAAACAAAAGTCCAGATTGGAGGACGTGTTATTGAAGTGAAGCTAAAAGACAACTCTCTTTCACCTGCTGCCAAACTAAGCTCTCGTCCAGTAAGGTCACTCTTTAAAACAAAGAGTTTAACGAAGCCGTTTGCAACAGCTAAAAAATAATTTTTGATTTAAATTCATTTAAAAAGAGAAACCGGCCTTAGCGTCGGTTTCTTTTATTGAAGCTATCTTGAAGGCTTTTCACTGCA
>JAFMBV010000193.1 GCA_017858255.1 Bacteriovoracaceae bacterium | reverse complement strand
AAAAAAAAATTCAATATTGCCAAAAATTTGGGCAGGTTTTCGGGAGTGAATATATGAACGTGATCAGTATAATTGGTTTGATCATCTCAAGCGCAGTTCTATATGCGGGTTTGATGCTCGCAAGTGATAATTTAGGATTGTTTTTTGATGGTCCAAGTCTTTTTATTGTAACTGGTGGTACCTTTGCTGCCACATCTGTCGCTTTCCAACTTAACAAGATTGGAAGCCTGTTTAAAATCTTTTTTTCACAGTTTCTCCAAAACAAAAGCAAGAAGTCTGCCAACCTAATAAAAAATATTATGGAGATTTGTGAATCAGCACGTAATGGCGAGGCCTATGATTCTCTATCAAATAAAGCAAATGATTACTTTCTAAAAGAATCAATTGAACTAATATCAGATGGTATTTTAGATAAACCAAAAATCTTAGAAATTTTGGAGCAACGTGCTGATCAAATGGCCATTTTACGCTCCGAAGATGTACGAAAGATTAAATGTTTAGGAAAGTTTCCTCCTGCCTTTGGCATGATGGGAACAACGATTGGAATGATTGTCCTTCTCGCCAACCTTGGGGGGGAAGATGCCATGAAAATGATTGGTCCCGCCATGGGGGTTTGTTTGATTACGACACTTTATGGGGTCATCATTGCCAACCTTTTTGTTATACCTGTCGCAGAAAATTTAGAAGTCTCTGCAAGAGAAAAAGAAATACAGAATCGTATTATTCTGGAAGGTGTAAAACATATTCTCGAAAAATCTAACCCTATTTTAGTTGCCGAGGATCTTAATAGCTTTCTGTTGCCAAAAGAGCGACTAGATTGGAAGAGTGCTAGCTAATGAAGAAAGAAAAAAAAGCAATTTCAGGTGGAGATGATGACGGTGGTGGAGACGACTGGTTAGTCAGTTATGCTGACATGATGACCCTTATTGCCTGTTTCTTTATTCTCATGATGGCCTTTGCAAACTATGACCCCGCAGGGTTTTCGAAAAAGGCGGACGAACTCTCTAAATCTTTTAACAAGGACAAATATAAAAGCTCTGAAGTTAAACTTGATGAGATAAGTGAGGAAGTTTCTCGCCATCCAGAGCTTGAGAAAAAAGCAAAGATCACCAAAGTAGATGGTAATATTGCTATTACTTTTTCTAGCAATGTTCTCTTTAATGATGCCCAGACAGAACTTTCTTCCTCAGCTGAGGCAACGCTTGACCTTATTGTCGATATAATTAAATCTAAAACTAAAAACTATCGTGTTCTTATTGAAGGTCATAGCGATCCCATAGAGCACAAAAGTAATCCAAAAACTGATTCCAGTTGGGAACTGTCGGCCATAAGGGCAGCAAAAGTACTTATGCGTTTTGAAAAGATGGGTTTTTCACCCAAAAGACTCTCGGCAATCAGTAAGGGTGATTCTCAGCCCCTAGTCGACTTTATCGATAAAAAAGGAGAGCTAATCACGAAAAATCTGCAACAAAATCGAAGAGTTATAATAAAAGTCATCGAACCAATAAACGATAAACAAAAAGTTAAATTTGGTTTTGGGATTTATTTTGATGAATAACCCCGTCTTAAAGTTTTTAAAATTTTCCTCAGTCTTTATAATAAGTACAGGCGGCATGCTTTTTTTGTATTATAAATTTAATACGACTGATTATGATAAGCTGGCGCTGTTACTTACCCCAGGAAAAAATAAAGCGATTTGCACAGAAGCTCCTGAGAACTCTAGCTACTCAAACTGTATTAAACGTTACATAGCACAGCTCGTGGAAAAGGCGAGCCCGTTTGAGCTACTTAAGGTTCCCACACTAATTCGTGAGGTAAAAGAGCAGGATCTTTTTCATAAGCCTCAAAACAAGATGGCGATACTTCATGAATATTTAGTTAATCAAAAAATATTTTTTGAAAACTTGAGATACTACACTCTCAGTCGAAATAGATATGATTATTTTCAAATTTTAATTCGCCCAGCAATTGGCTTCTTCCTAAAGAAAGAGCTCTCCAAGATAAGAAGAGAGGCTTTAGAGATTGAAACTAAAGAATTAGATAAAGACGAGGCAGAAACTCTTCAGTTTATTTTGCAATTAAAGCTAAAAACCTAAAAATAATACTAGAGGCAAAAGAGGTTTCCAAAAGTATCGATTACCTGATCGAGGCCACTATCCTGGCAAGGGCCCGCAAAAAAGTTTTCCCACAGCTCTGGTACTCCATCTTGATAGAAGCGCACTGCACAAGGTGCGATGTGATAATTGAAAAACTGAAATCAATCGCTCGATATGGTTTTCTGTTGAGCTTCCTAAAGAATAACCCTCCACTAGGTTTCTAGATCCGCTGCTGGTCAAACTAGAACTAGTGGTGCTGTTAAAATTATTTGGGGCAGTGGTCGTAGCTACCCCAATAATTATTAGTGTGATGGATTTTTGTAGGCATAAAGAAAGTTTTATTTGAGCGCCTTGAACTGAACAACCAACTTATCTTGACCTGACTTTTTCAATTTCAAAAGCCAAGGGTACCTGACATAGCCGTGACCTGTTGTGAATTTAAAGCCAAAACCATTTTTGTCTGAACTAAAAACAAAATCCTTATCGATAGTAATTCTGTAGGTCATAAACTTGGAAGAGCTGTCTATGACATACGCATCAGGCCTATATGAGCCACTGGGAATAGTCCAAAAACCAATTGGAGCGTAAGGAAGATAAGTTCGCACAGAAAAATCTTTAAGCTGTTCCACGCCATTTTCACAAGAAAAGAAGGAGGAAGTGAAAGTGATTTCCACTTGTTGTGAAGTCTCTAAAATATCTTTGAGAATGAGTCTATTAGCATTTTCATAATCTTTTTTATTACAATCTACGGGTAATAAAGGAGTTATGGAAACACTAGTTTCCCCTCGAACTCCCAAGAATGTTGACATCAAAAATATCCAAAAGAATTTCATTTATCGCTCCTAATTAGCTTATCTGTATTAGTTCTAGATTAGTTCTAGCACGATAAATGAGAGTACTGCATTTTAATCACAAAAATTGTAATATATACAACCAAGAAGTGCCAGGTTGATTTTGGTTACAGGTAATAGAGTTGGCGCAAACTTACCTGCCAAGGATAAGACAAATAAGCACCCTTTTATAAATAGTTACCCCTATCTCCTAACCTGACCTTTCCTTGTTTTCTTTTTTCAATCATTGGCCCATCAAATTGGGTTACGAGCTCTCCA
>JAFMBV010000079.1 GCA_017858255.1 Bacteriovoracaceae bacterium | reverse complement strand
CTCGTGCGAATTGGATCCTGTTGAACGGGTGTTTCTCCACGATCATAGTCATACTCTTCTTTGTATTCATCCTCATAGGTGCCACGCTCTTCTTGAGAGTTCTCGTAGGGATCGTCTTGCATTCTTCTACGGTTATTGCCTTTGAAGGAGTCTGTTGTTGTTATGCTTGCGGGCCTTCTTGTTCTTGGGTTTGTTTTTGGTCTTAAACGCGGTGATTTATAGGCATTGGCCTTTTTTCCAAGACGATTACTTGCTTTCTTACCTGGAAATCTTGAGGCGGGTTCTAAATTTGGCGCATTAGGAGTGTTTCGGGCAGAGCTAGCAGCTCTCTTGCCACTATCTTTACTAGTCGTAAGAAAATAAGCACTTCCAGTAAGCATAAGACAAATTGCTAGGGCGTAGGCCCATGTCTTTGGTTTCCCACTTTTTGTTGGGTCTATATTGTTTTGAATCATCTCTGCTGGGATGTCCGGGGGAAGCTCATCTGATAAGGCCTCTTCTTTTGTTAATTTATCGTAGGCCTTCGCAGTTTTTCCCGACTTTAAGTTTTCTAAAAATGCTAGACCGGCTATGGCCTCTTCTTCTTGTTTCGCCTCAGTAGGGGTTTTTAATTCACTTTCAATCTCTGTATTACTTTCTTTGAATATATCCCACCCTGGAGACTCCGGTAGCTCAGCTTGCTCATGATCTCTTCTATCGAATTCTTCATATTCATAGAGCTTTCTCCATGAGGCGCCATCATCAAAAGATACTTGGTCAGTAAGAAGTATTTCTTGGGTATCTATAAGGTCATTTAACTGTTTTGCGCTATATGGGTCGGACTTTTGTCCCTCAACGAGAATATAGGCTGACTCAATTTCTGAGGGAAATTCTTCTGAGCTTAAAAGTTGAGGAGTTCTTCTTTGAAAGAATAGATGTTGATAGATTTCTTGCCAATCAACAATGCCTTTAGCATCCCTAACATTTGTTCCTGCTGGTAGACCATTCTCTTCAAAGAAATTTTTAAGTTGTACTCCGTGAAATGGTCCAATGGGAGCTTCCCCTGGTAGTTGGAGATGGAAGAAAGGTCCCGTCTGTTCGCCCCAATTCGGGGACGCTTTAAACGCGTCTAGTCTCTTGTTTAACAAGGGGTCCTTACCATTTTCAGATGTCATAAAAATGTCCTTTTTCAGTCTTCTCCTGTTATTTCGGACTATGTTGGATAATTCATAAACCTTGATTAAATTTGTGCGGCAAAGTGCAGAAATTTCCATAAATTCGAGCTAGAAAAGGTGATTTTGTGGGCCAACTCATGAGATTTTGATAGGATAGGAGGTTATGGTTTGGACGTTTTTTAATATCATTCGATACACTCTTGGCAGCATGGTTTTGGCCACTACGGTATTCTTGAATAAAAGAGTACGAGATAGACGGCTTTTTGAGCGTAATTGGGGACCACGCCATTTACCTCAAGAGGATTACTCTATTTGGTTTCATGTAAGTTCTGAGGGTGAGCTTGAACAGGTTATGCCAATTCTAAATGGCCTAATAGAAAAGCAATTACTAGGAGAAGATAAAAGTTTAAATGAAAAAATCCTTCTTCTTTTTACTTCTCCATCCTTAGAAAAAAAGATGGTAGAAATTCAAAAAGAGAAAAATAATGTTGATTGCATGGCCTTCCCATTATTGAATCTTTGGCCTTGGGGAAAAAATAGTATATTTAGTTTAAAAGTACCCACAACTTTCTTTATGGTACGCTACGACTTCTTTCCTGAACTTCTCTCAATTGGACATAGAATAAATAATTTTGTTTTGCTTTCTGCGAGTCTTAAAAATAAAGATATTTCTTTCCAAAGAAATAAACTTAAGAAAATTTATTATAAATTAATTATCTCTAGTTTTAACAAGGTCTTTGCTTCAGGGCCTATGGATTATGAAAGAATCCTTAAGTTGTTTGATGGTAGTATGCCTGGTGAGTTATACGCCCATGACTTTCGTCACGGGCAGATAATTAAAAGGCAAAAACTCCAAACACATCTTGAAAAAACCCATTGTTTAAAAACATTTACCGAGCAGGCGAGTCCCTATTCTTTAAATGACAGAATGATTTTCGGTAGCCTTTGGTCTAGTGAGCTTAGTCTTTTTAATGATGAATTTTTAGAGGACTTAGTTCAAAAGAAAACTTTCGTCTTAATTGCGCCTCACAAATTAAGCGGTGATGAATGGGACAATATTGAAGAGGTTGTTAGTTCCTGGAGCGAATTAGGCATTGACGTCGCTTATTGGAATCAATTTGGTCTCAGGGGGGAGGGAAATGTTATCTTGTGTCAGGTCCCAGGTTTACTTTGCGAACTCTATCCCTATTTTGGTCATTCTTTTATTGGTGGCGGCCACGGCAGGTCCGTTCACTCCTTGCTTGAGCCTTTTTGGGGCGGCAGTCATATTTACTGTGGGCCCAAGGTACAACGTTCCACAGAATTTGATTATGTTGATGACCATAGTCCGCGTCATTTGCACATTGTCAGAGAGTTACCCGCACTTTATTCTTATTACTTGAAAGGTAAGAAGATTGCCCTTGATAAAGGGGCGCGCGAAAAGAGTGCTGTAGAGGTTATGACCAATCAGTCTAAGTATATTGAACTATTTAGTCACAAGGAAATGGGGCTTTAGTGTTACAAAAAAACTATTCAAAAGCAGTTGTCGGTAGAAGCTATTTGAGCTTCATCTATGGCATAGAATTATTACGCCATGATAATAGTGTGCTGTTATTAGACGATGAAAGGCTCCAGTATGGCGACCTTTTCAATCATGGTATCACCCAGCTTGATATAGAGTTCTTTAAAGTATGGGGAGCTGACCGCGATATTATTTGTCTCCAAAATATAGAGTCTTACACCACCAACAAACCCTTTTACTTTAATTGGGGACAAAAGCGTGTTCGTTTAGGTGGTGGCGTTTGGAGTAACTTAAGAGAGTTATACCGCAAGTTTCCTCAGTTTTTTCCCTTTGAGTCTTTCTTCTATGGAGAAGACCCTTCTATAAAGGATAACTTTGAGAATGATTACAACCTACTAACTAAGCGGCTTGGAACTAATGGGTTTCGCTTTAAGAGCTTAGAGAACACCACTATAGAATTTCTTCTAGGCCAAAGTCCTCAAAGTATTACGGATGCTTTTTTATTATTTAAAAAAGGCATAAAAGAAAATAAAGACCATGCCTGGAGATTTTTATATTTTGCCAGGGCCATTTATCATAAGCGTTTAGCAAGCTCTTACTCTGAAGTTGAGCTATTTCACTTCTTTATCTCTTTATTAAGTCCCCATTACTTATTAGAAGACCAACTCCTTGTTAAAGAGTTGGCAGAGGTCTTTATAGAGAAGGGTGGTCATTTTAAAGAAACTCAAGTTCGGGAGTGGAAGTTCTTCAAAGGCATGCCTTGGTCGATGGAGCTAGCAAGTTTTGAAGGCATTATACATCCTCAAAAGATCTCTTTTTTAGGTTCCTGGCCTCTAGGACTACCGCTTAAGGTAAAACATGGGTGGGAGAGGTTTCAATCTATTCATTTTGAAGCCCACTATAATGATGATCGTTTAAAAAGCAGAATGGGTGACTGGGTTATCTGGAGTTCTCCTGATCACCTTGCAACGGATCTGCCTATGTGGCGTTTAGAGGTTTTCGATGGGGTTATTCGTGGTCAATTTTTGTACCGGGAGAAACTTGGCTCAAAGATTAGCTTCTACCAAGATCTACTTAACCGCCAACTATTTTCTGGGATGGAGGAGTGGTTACCTAATGTTACAGAGTCACTTAGTAAGTTGAAGTTCAATCCAGGCCGTGAGGTTTACTTAGATCAATCCTATTCTTTTAAGACATCCCCTTTGCCAAAGTTGCGTGAAGTTAAGCTTTTTGATTTTTCTAGCCCATTTTTAAAAAGTAAATTGAAGAATGTGTCCTACTTTGGACCACTTAAGGGTTGCCCACTAGGGCTTTATGGTCAACTTATGGAGTTAAAAGAGATTTCAAAATACCAATAGCAAAATATTGGTAGTGTCTTTCTTGGTTTCATCAATTCTCAATTTGTTTTAGAATCATTATATGGAATTTTTTAAAGACTTCCCCAATAGAGAGGAAGGACAGACAAGTGTTGAATATATTCTCCTCGTTGCTGCAATGGCCGTGGTAATTTTCTCAATACTTGGTGGTTTAAGAACCAGAATTCTTCCAAGTGCCAATCCATGCCCTCCCGAAGATACGACCCTTGGGTGTCAGCTTAGTCGAATAGTTCAAAGTTTAGGGACTACAGATCCATCTTTCCGGTACTTTAGAATAAGAAAATAGTACGTAATTTTAGTAAGTTGGCCTCCTTCTTATGTAATATCTACACAAAGCGTCTAAAGTCCTTTAACTCTCTCCTGATTTTGTTATAACACAATGGATTATAGCTACTTGCGTTAGTACCTTTCTCATTGGGAAAGGGGTTTAGGAGACTACAAATGAAAACATTTATGACTCAAGAATTAAGAATTTTAGCCGCGATGGCCCTAATAGGCGCTACGCCTATGGCACTCGGACAGGACGATCCTCTATTGGCCGATACCGAAGAAATCTTGAATTCTGAGCAGATCAATATTGATGGAACCTTTCGTAAGCAAACAGCTGCAGATCGCATCGAAAAGATGAGAAAGCGTCTGGAAAACCAAAACGAGCAAATGGTTCAAAAGAAAATTGAAGATATCAGGATTAATCAAGAAAAACAGCTTGCTGGTAAACTTCAAAAAGCTTTCAGAGGCAATATGCAAGCAATGGACGATATGGACTCAGTTCAAACTGTACAAGCTGCTCCTCAGAGAATCGTAGCACCTGCTCCTATTATTGAAGAGAAGAAAGAACTTAAGAATAAGATCATTCCTTATTTTGGTGTTCGTCAGTACAACGGTGAAAATATTGATTCATTCGAATCAAAAGTTAATGCCGGTTTGACGATGGAAAATATGATTACTGATCATTTCAGTATTGGCCTTGGTGTTAACTACACAACAATGGATATTACTGATCGTAATTCTTTCGTTGGTTTTAACTCTTTTGGTTACAACGATGGTGACAATATTTCTTACCAAAATATTAACTTAAATCTTAATGGTAAGTTTTTTATGACGAAAGATTCAACGATTCGTCCTTATGTAGGTCTGGGTCTTGGTTATAACCGTACAAGTATGAAGTATAACGAAGAGAATTCTCAGTTTAATCAAGGTTTTGGTACTAACTTCGGTAACACTCAAAACAATGAAGAATCAAAAGTTTCAGGTTCAAATGTTTCAGGATCGGGAATGATTGGTGCTGAAGTATCCTTTACTGAAAACCTAGGTTTAAACTTGGAATTTAATTACACAAGAGCGATCACTTCTGCTTTTGATGGTACTCAAAACCTTGGTTTTGGCGGTTTCAATGATGTTGCAAAGGCGAACCTTAGAACTCTAGGTGACAACTTAGAAGATAGCGATATTGCATCGTTAAATCTTGGTTTTGTCATAAAATTCTAATTAATACATAGCAAAATATTACTTAAATAAAGGGAGTTTTCGAACTCCCTTTTTTTATTTAAGCCCCTTTCGTTGACTAAAACAGTCCAATAACTGTTTCTTATTAGATAATCCTCCTAATATATCTTTAAAAGCACGCATGTTCTTTGAAAAGAAGCCGCCTTAGATTATTATTAACTCAGTTAAATATTTGAAAGGAGTGCATCCATGAATAGTCGTCCGGTCTACATTGTCGGGGCCAAAAGAACCCCCCAGGCCAAATCTGGAACTGAGCTTAAAGATGTAGCAGCTCCTTATCTTGGTAGTTACCTTATTCGTCATTTACTCGACGAGGCCAATATAGAAAATACGGCCGTTGATGAGGTTATTATTGGTAACGTTGGTAATCCTCCAAAGTATCCAAATATTGGGAGAGTCATTGCTCTTGAAGCAGGTCTTGATAAAAAGACGAGTGGCTACAGTGTGCATAGAAACTGTGCTTCAGGACTTGAGGCCTTAAGCCAAGGCTTTCTTAAAATTGCCTCAGGCCGCAGTGAGATTATTGCTGTTGGTGGTGTTGAGAATATGAGTCAGATGCCTTTTATATACTCAGAGGAAATGACCGCATTGTTCATCAATGTTATGAAATCAAAGTCAGTAGCGGACAAGCTAATGGCCCTAAGCCAATTTCGTCCGCCTTACCTTTCTCCAATTGTTGCTATCGAACAAGGTCTTACTGACCCTTTTTGTGGCCTTAATATGGGGCAAACGGCAGAAGTTTTATCACGTGAATTCGGGATTACTCGTCAACAACAAGATGAGTTCGCTGTTCGTTCACATACTCTGGCCTTAAAGGCCCGTGATGAAGGACGCCTAGCAGATGAGATCCTTCCCATCATTGTAGGAAAAAAACTAAACAAACTTTTAAGTCAGGATGTTGGTCCTCGGGAAGGTTCTTCCGTTGAAAAGCTTGCCAAGCTTAGACCTTACTTTGATAAAAAATCTGGAACAGTCACAGTTGGTAACGCCTGTCCTATTACTGATGGTGGTTCAGCTCTGTTATTAGTTTCTGAAGAAACGCTTAAGAAATATAATCTTGATCCTATTGCACGCATTGTGGATTACCACTTTCATGGTTTAGAGCCTGAGAGAATGGGAATGGGTCCGCTACTTGCTATGGACGGAGTCTTTAGAAGAACTGGTTTGACCCTAGAGCAAATGGATTTAGTTGAAATAAATGAAGCATTTGCCGCCCAAGTATTGGCCGTAAAAATGGCGATGGCCGACAAAAAGGCCGCAGGTCGTTTTGGAATTGATAAGGCCTGGGGTGAGATTCCTGATGAAAAACTCAATGTTAATGGTGGAGCAATTGCTATGGGCCACCCTGTTGGATCAACAGGGAGTCGTTTGGCCGTGACGTTGACTCATGAACTGGCCCGTCGCAAGGCCAAATATGGTATTGCGAGTCTTTGTATCGGCGGTGGCCAAGGTGGAGCTGTCATTATCGAGAACCTTAAGAAGTAGGAGAGTTCCATGGGAACGAATTTAGAATTAAAAAAGATAAGTTTTGAAATTAAAGAGGGTATTGCCTACGTAGGTTTTGGTTATAACAACGAAAAGTCCATGACCGTTTTGGACGAGGATACCTTGCGAGACCTTGATGCTGTAGCTGATGAGTTGACTGCTCAAAAGAAGGGTCTTGAGGGAGCAATCTTTTTCACGCATAAAGATCGCTGCTTTTTAGCAGGAGCTGATATTACCTTGATCTCTGGCATGAAGACCGAAGCAGATGGTGCTCAAGGAGCAGAAGCGGGCCAAGGGATTTTCAATAAAATTGAAGACCTCCCTTTTCCTACTGTCGCCTGTATTCATGGCGTCTGCTTAGGTGGTGGTACGGAGTTTGGTTTATCTTGTAAAACAATTTTGATGAGCGATGATAAGTCTACCGTTATGGGATTACCTGAAGTTAAACTTGGTCTTATTCCTGGCTTTGGTGGCACATACCGCATGCCTAAAAAAATTGGTTTACCGTCGGCATTGGATCTCATTTTAACGGGAAAAACAGTTAATGCTCGTAAAGCAAAAAAACTTGGCCTCGCATTTGAGACTTATCCTAAAGAGCGCATCGTTGAAATGGCGAAGAAGCATTTAAAAGGTCGCTCTAAAAAATCTAGTTTAAAAGACTCTCTTACTGACTTTGCACAGGATAATTTCTTTAGTCGAAAAATTATTTTTCAAAAAGCACGGGAGAGTGTTCTCAAGAAAACAAAAGGCTTCTATCAAGCTCCTCTAAAGATATTAGATACGATGGAAGCAGGCATGATTAAAGGGCGTTCAAGTTATCTTGCGTCTGAGGCTCAAGCTTTCGGAGAACTCTGTGTTTCTGAACAAAGTAAAAATCTTCAGCATATCTACTGGATGACGGAAAAAGTGAAAAAGTACTCCGGTCCAAAAGGCAATGGAGAGATTCCAAAACTAGAAAGAGGGTCCTGTTTAGGGGCTGGAACAATGGGAGGCGGAATTGCTTGGTTGATGAGTAATAATGATATGGCACCCATTATGAAGGACCTTAATACTCCGGCCTTAGAGTTAGGACTTAAGCAAGCTTCTAGTAATTATAGTGGAGCCCTTAAAAGGAAACGTCTTTCGGCCGATGACTTCGAAAGAAAAATGCGTTCGATTAGCTGTCAAACGGACTTTAAAGGCTTTCAAAAGGTTGATCTCGTTATTGAGGCGATCATTGAAGATATGAATATTAAGAAGAGTGTTTTTGCTGATACGGAAAAATATCTTAGACCTGATGCTCTGATTACTTCTAATACTTCTTCTTTGAGTGTTGAAGAGATGGCAAAGGCGCTGGAAAGACCAGAGCGTTTTGCAGGCCTTCACTTTTTCAATCCCGTTCATATGATGCCTTTAGTAGAGATCATTACTCACTCGAAAGTGGCACCTGAAACGGTAGAAGCTCTTTATAATTGGGTTCTAAAAGTTAAGAAAACACCGGTTGTTGTAAAAGACGGGCCGGGATTTCTTGTGAACAGAATTTTAATGCCTTATCTCAATGAGGCCGGCTTTCTTCTTGAAGAAGGTGTTTCAATGAAAGAGCTTGATGAGGCATGTACTAACTTTGGAATGCCCATGGGTCCTTGTAGACTATTGGATGAAGTAGGAATTGATGTTGCCGTTAAAGTTGCAAAAATTCTTCATGATGGTTTAGGTGATAGAGCGAAATCTTCAGGACTCTCAACTAAAATGGCAGAGAAAGGTCTATTAGGACGTAAAAGTTCAAAAGGTTTCTATGACTATGATGAGGCCGGCAAGGTAACTGGTGCAAATGAGGAGGCCCTAAGTCTTTTTCCCTCTAAAAAGAAATCAATGAGTGAAAGTGAAATTCAAATGAGGGTGGTTCTCCCTATGATTAACGAAGCGGCCATCATCCTTGAAGAAGGTCTCGTTGAAGGACCTGGAGATGTTGATCTGGGTTTAATCTTTGGTATTGGTTTTCCTCCATTTCGAGGTGGGCTTCTTCGTTATGCAGACGGGGAAGGTTTGGACCGGATTTTAACAGCAATTAATAGGTATTCAGAGAGTGTTGATTTTGATCGCTATCAAGCATCACCTTATTTGAAGAACCTTGTTGAAAATAAAAAGAAATTCTATGATATTTAGTATTTCAGCTAATATTTCTGCAAAGGCCAGTTGTTGAACTGGCCTTTTATTCGCTATTTCTTTGGTTACCTTTTCCATGCTAAAACTCGTCAGCGTTTGCTCTTTATCGCCATATTTGGACTAATCATTTCTAGTTTCGCTCTACTTGTTCTTCAATCTACAATGGGTGGACTTCAAGGAAAACTTATCGGTCGCTCAAAGGCCGTTGTTGGTACTGGGGTTTTTGAATTTCCTAATACTTCCGAAGAAGAAATATTGGGTTTTGTTTCTGAGCTATCAAAGGTCGGTGTAAGGCCGATTAAAGAGTTGGAAGTTGAACTACTGGTAAAATACGGTCAATACTATGCTCCTATGATTGTTCACGGACTTGATCCTCAAGGTGAATTACCGGACTTCCTTGAAGGGAAGACCTTTGAAGATTTGGTTCTACCTCGCTCTTTGGCGATTAAAATTAACAGCACCGTTGGGGATCTTGTGCGCCTTCTTTCTCCGGGACATCTTGATAACCTCATTGGAAATGTACCGAGGCTAGCTTCTTTATATGTAGACTATCTTGTTAATACAGAAGTACCTGAAATAGATGATTTCCATGGGTGGGCCCGGTTACTTCGAATTCAAGCGATAGTAGGAAAAAAGGTCGTTAATAAAATTCGTCTTTATAATGATTATGATCAAGAAGTCTTAAATACTATCGCCGAAAAACATGCGCCTAAGGGCTGGCATTTTCAGCGTTGGGAAGATGTTCACGCTACCTTAGTCTGGGCATTAAGCCTTGAAACAGCTGTCTTTGTCTTTTTATTTTCTGCAATGACCTTGCTAGTCTCCTTGGCCATCACTTCCGGTTTATTAATATTCTTTAGTAAAACAAAGGGAGATCTTGCTAGTTTTTGGGTAATGGGTACTTCTGAGCGCAGTCTATTTCAAAGTTCAAAAATCTTTTTATTTTGTCTGACCTTTTTTAGTGTTGGGCTTGGTATCTTTTTTGGCCTACTGTTCTTAGGTCTGTTGGATCACTTTGGTCCTAATATTATGCCTGATGTTTTTGTTGATCGAAAAATACCCGTTAAGATAACTGGTATTGGGGTTTTTCTTAGTTTTTCTATTCCCTTTAGTATTAGTCTGATTTTTGCCTGGCAAAGCCTAAAATCCTTTAGAAAAGATATTAATTATCTTACCTACATTAGGAGTTTAGGCTCTTAGTTACTGCTACTTAACCTTGAAGTTCTTTAATCCAGCAAAGGCATTATTTTTAAGAGGGCCTTCATTCTTTGGAATATTTACTTTCTGTTGGTTAGGTTTTGAGTGTCCTCTCGCTGGGCGTTCATTAGATGTTTTGCCAGTAGACCCACCAGTTTTAAGAGAGAGAGAGATGCGTCCTCTGTCATGGTCAACTTCGATTACTCGCGCCTTAACTTCTTCGCCAACTTTTAAAACCTCTAAGGCATTGCTGACAAAGTGATCGGCCATTTGTGAAACATGGACCAGACCATTTTCTTTTATGCCTACATCAACAAAGGCACCGAATTGAGTAATATTGGTTACGATGCCCGTGTACCACTGACCTGGTACCAGGTCACTCATCTTTCTCACGCCTTTTTTGAACTCAGTAGATTTAAACTCAGTTCTTGGATCTTGGGAGGGAGACTTTAATGCTTTGACAATATCGAGGTGGGTGAACTCACCAATTTTGTCTTTTAGGGCACTATCATTTTCTAATTTGGAAATGAGGTTTTCGTCTTTTAATAATTCTTCAAGTTTGTGACCATTCTTCTTTACCCAATCTTCTAGTACTCCGTAGCGCTCAGGGTGAATGAAAGTCGCGTCGAGTGGGTGCTTACCACCATAAATTCTTAAAAATCCACCAGACTGTTCAAAAATTTTCTGACTAAAGCGGCTAACGTTAAGAAGCTCTGCTCTTTCTTTAAAGCCACCTAGTTCTTCACGTTTTTTTACGATATTGCCAGCGAGTGTTGCACCTATCCCAGATACATAACTTAGTAGGGGAGCTGATGCTGTGTTTAGGTCAACGCCTACAAAGTTCACACAATCTTCAACTACGCCTGTTAAGCTTTTTTTAAGTCTACTTTGATTTACATCGTGCTGATATTGACCAACTCCAATTGATTTAGGATCAATCTTTACAAGTTCGGCCAAGGGATCCTGAAATCTTCTTGCAATACTTACTGCGCCTCTTACTGTTGCATCTTTATCTGGAAACTCTTTCTTAGCAATTGGTGAAGCAGAATATATACTGGCACCACTTTCATTAACGAGCGTTGCCTTAACTTTTCCGTCTTTTACGGCCGTGATGTACTCTTCAATGAAGTAGAGAGTCTCTCTGCCATATGTTCCATTTCCAACGGCAATATATTCGACATTAAAATGATCAATAAGGCGCTCTAATACTGTTTGAGAACCCTTTATATCTTTTTGTGGTTCGTGAGGATACACGACAGCATCAAAAAGTAGCTTGCCTGTGTTATCAACGACAACAGTTTTACAGCCAGTTCTTACTCCAGGATCTAGTGCAAGAACGGTCTTGGCGCCTAAGTAGGGTTGTAGGAGAAGGTTTTTTAAATTGATGTTAAATACATCAATGGCCGATTCATCAGAGACTTTCTTGAGCTCTGTTTTAACTTCTAAGTCTAAGGATGGTTGAATGGCAGTCGCAGCTGCTTTTTGTGCAGTTTTTTGAAGGAAGTCCTTATTCTTTTGAACTCCTTGAAAGTGGCCTTTTTCAATTAGGCCCATCACTGCTTCTATTGGGTATTCTACTTCTACTTTTAATATTTTAAGTGTCATGCCCCTACGTACTGCTAAGAAACGGTGAGCAGCTTTAGGATTGGTTAATTCACTAATAGGTTGTGCAAACTCAAAGTAATCTTTGAATTTTTCCCAGTCTTTTAGTTTTTCAGCGTCTTTGCGTTTTGAGGACACAAGCTTTGCTTCCCGCCAATAATCTTTTCTTAAGGTCTCTTTAATTTCTATATCATGAGCATATGTTTCCATGAGAATGGATTGAGCTCCTTTTAGACACTCTTCCCAATTTGTAAACTTCTTGTCTGGATTAAGAAAGCTCTTCGCGTCTTTTTCAAGTTCTTCTAATGACTTTTCGTCATTAACAATTAGGGTGGCCAGTTTATCGAGACCGGCCTCTTGTGCTAGTTGACCTTTCGTTTTCTTCTTGGACTTATAAGGTGCATATATATCTTCTAATAGATTGAGTGTTTCGGCAGACATTACTTGCTTTTTGAGCTCAGGAGTAAGGACTTCCATTTTCTCTAATGTCTCAAGGATATAGGCCCTTCTCTTTTCTCTTTCAATATACTCTTCATAAGCGGAGTGAATGGCCCTTATTTCTTCTTCGTCGAGACCACCTGTCATCTCTTTACGGTAACGAGTGATAAAGGGCACGGTACAATCTTCTTTTAAAAGAAGGAGTAGTGTGGCCGCTACTTGCTTGGGACTGATATTGGTTTTAAGAGTGGCGTACCTGGCAGCGTCTGCCTCGATGACAAAATCGGTCATTAAATTCTCCGCGAGTGTCTTGGATTAGTGTGAAGAATGATTCTAAAAAATAATCCATTGGGTGCCAAGCAGTTTCGCATTGCTTCCTTTGATTTAAAATGATAAATGTCACCCTAACTTGTTACTTTTAAAGGAATCTTGTTGAAAATAGCTGTAATTGGTAAGGGTCTCGCCGCCATGGGTGTGATTGAGTCCCTTCAATTAAAATATGAAACTGTAGAGATTGACTGGATTGGTCCAGCGATCGGTGATGAAGGCTGGCCTAACTGTTCTCGAAACTCGACGGCAGTTGTCGCTCTTCATGGAATCAAAGAAGGTTTATCTCCATTGGGAGACGATCTCTATAGTGCTTTTTTCCAAACAAAAGACTTTATTGAAAGCTTTAAACCAGCAGGAGTAACAAAGGTTTTGCGTTATCACGTCGTAAGGGATGATGCTGATAAGCTGGAGAATCGTTTTGGCCAACTAGAAAAGCATTCCTTTTTTAACAGAGATTATTTGTGTTTCTTTGAAGAGGCCTATGCCTTTAACACTGACATTTTTCTCAGTTGGTGGTTTGAAAAACTTTCCACTCATAAAGGTGTTACTTCCTATGATGATTACATCGTCGATATACTGAGTAACGAGGCGATCGGGCTTAGGGATACTTATCACTTTGATAAAGTGGTCGATGCTCGTGGGTCATTATTCCCAGATGATCTAAGGCCTGTGAAAAAGGTACCAGGTCACTATTGGGTTTGGGAGAATGTTGAGGCCTTCCCAGTTGAAGAAAATATAGTTTATACAGTTAATGGCCATAATCTTATTTATAATAAAGATGAGTCGAGTTTAATTCTTGGTGGAAGTACTGAGAAGGACAGCATTTTAGCGCCAAGGACAGAACAGCTCCTAAGACAAAGAGAAAGCTTTTTAGAAGTATTTCCAGAATTTGGAGCCTCTATGAAAGTCGAGGAGGCCTCTCTCAAAACTGGTACGAGAGTGAAAGGCCCCAAGCGTATGCCCTTTGTTTTCTTACAAAATGATAATCATATTGTCGTTAATGGTTTCTATAAAAATGGTTACACTCTTTGCCACCTAATGGGTCAAAGAGTCGTGGAAAGGTTGAGCGAAACAGTTTGGTACAGCTGACCTATACCTAATTACCTTTATCTGAATCTGAATCTGAAATAAAATAAAAGTACAAAAATATAAGAAGGATATTGTTTGCAATATAGAGCTGACATTGATGGATTGCGTGCTCTAGCCGTTTTAGGAGTCGTTTTATTTCATGGGGGAGTTTCAGCACTCTCTGGTGGATTTATTGGTGTTGATATCTTTTTTGTTATTAGTGGGTTTTTGATAACGACTATTATCGATAAGGATATTGGTCTTAATAGATTTAGCTATAAAAACTTTTGGATTAAAAGAATCAGAAGAATTTTTCCGGCCTCTCTATTTTGTTTTGTTCTCGCCTTTATCTATTTTTCCTTCGTTTTAACACCACATGATTATGCTCTCTTTGGGAAATCACTCGTTTCTCTGGGGCTTTTTTCTTCCAATATCTTCTTTTGGCGTCAGTCTGGATATTTTAGTGATAATTCAGAGTTACTTCCTCTATTGCATACGTGGTCTTTATCGATTGAAGAGCAGTTTTATCTATTCTTACCTATTACGATAATTCTTTTATCCTATTTCTTTAAAAAACATAGAGATATTATATTCGGTTTGCTAACACTCTCTTCCTTTGTCGCTTGTATTATTCTTACTGATATAAGACCCAGTGGTAGTTTTTATTTACTACCAACCAGGGCCTGGGAGCTAGGTATTGGCTCCTTAGTGGCCTTTTACTTAAGAGAAAGGAAGGTGTCTTCTAATGGGCCTACATCTTTAGCTCTCACGTTTTTGTCCATAGGCCTTATGGTTATCCCCATGTTTACCTTTGATAAGACAACCGTTTTTCCGGGGTCTATGGCAATGCTTCCTGTATCTGGGGCAGCGCTCTTTATTCTCCTACCTTATAATTCTGTAAAGAGAGTCTTTACCCTTAGGCCGGTGTTGTTTATTGGAAAGGTCTCTTACTCTTTTTACCTATGGCATTGGGTTGCTTTAGTGGGGTTGCGTTTTAGTGTGCTCCATCATCCTAGCTGGTCTCAGAATTTATTTGTCATTCTATTGAGCTTTGTTTTCTCTGTTATTTCGTATTACTTGATTGAAGAGCCAGTAAGGAGAAACTTGGCATTTTGGACAAATAAGAAAATTTTTCTCATCTTTGTCGTTAGTAGCTTGTTCTATTTAGGGGCGGGACTTTATCTAATTAAAAATAATGGTATTAAAGAGCGCTTTTCTGAAGACTTTAGAGACTTTAAAGAAACCACAACGTTATATAACCCACAGAGCGTATGTAAAAATTGGCAAGATAATATATGCACAATTTCTAATAATATTGATGATCCAAGTATTAACTTCTTTGTATGGGGTGATAGCCATGCTCAGGCCAACCTCCTGGGGTTTATTGAGAGCGCAAAGGAGCTTGGTTTAAATTTTGGTTTTTCAATAAAAGAGGGCTGTCCTCCACTCCCAAAAGTTATTCTAATAGGACAAACTGATTTATTTAACGATAAATGCCTTAAACATAATGATGAAGTCTTAAGTTTTATTACCAAAAATAAGATTCAAACATTTTTGGTTTTCCGCTATGACATCTATTTTAACGAACGTCTTGATTATGAAAGAACCTTTATGCCTGAACGCTTTCTTGGCCGTAATGCTCCCTTTGTCGAAAACAAGGATTCGTCCTTTAAGGTGTTAACAGACTCTTTAAGAAATCTTGTTTTTAAGGCCAATCCAAAACAATTCATCTTTTTAAAACAGGTTCCAGCATTTAAAGTTCACCCTTTGATCTTTGCCAATAAGGCGCAGGTTCTTGGTCATAAAATTCACTGGGAAGAAGACGTCGAAGAAAAACTGGCGCGTACCAAAAGGTTTGATGTTTTTGTTGAGAAAGAGGGGGGCAGCTTCCTTGATCCAATGGACATTTTCTGTAATAAGAAGACATGTAGTCCATATTCACTTGAGAGTGAAAGCTTATACTATGATGATGATCATCTAGGTACGAAAGGTAGTGTTCTTTTAAAGGATCTGATCTCAAAACGGTTACTCGACTTAAATTTACAAAAATAATCTTAAACCTTACCCTTGCTTGGTAATAAGAGGGACTGATCTATTGGGATAAAGTTTGTCGCAGACTTCATAAGAGAGTCTGCCGTGAGCTGAGGAACGCCAAAGACATCGACTCGCTTGTTTTTTGAAATAAGGTTATTAACGAGAAGATCAAAGTCTCCATCTCCACTAAGAAGAATTAATCTGTCGACACTAGGAGCGACTTCAAGCATGTCTATGGTTATCCCGACATCCCAATCGCCTTTTGAAGAGCCATCGTTACGGGATATATAAGGTTTTAGTTTAACTTTAAAACCAATGCCTCGAAGTATATTTTGGAATTGAATCTGTTTTTGATCATTACGATTAATGGCGTAGGCGTATGCGGCAACTACCTCTGTGTCTGATCCAGTTACTTTTGCCCAGAACGCATTGTAATCAAACTGGCCTTTTAACCCATCTCGTACAGTGTAATAAATATTTTGAACGTCTACAAAAATGGCGATTTTTTCCATTCTATTTCTTTGCTCTATGTCCCGCTTTGGCCAAGATTTCAAGATAGAATGATTCTTTCTTTTCTAGAGACAATTCTGAAATTTTTGAATTTATTTTGGAAATATGTATGGCCTCCGAGTCTTGCTCATTTTCGCCAATATTGCAGTCAAAGTCCCAGAAATCCACACCTTCAGGTAACTTCTTTCTTCTCTCTCTAGCGATATATTTCTTAATTTCGTGCTTAATTGAGTCTACTTGCCTCTCGTCGGCCTTATTATCTGCTTTTAGTTGGAATGTTTTCTTCATAAAATCCACTTTTAAGTCTAACTCGTTAATTTAGTAACTATTATCATTAATTAACAAAAATGGTACCTTATAATCTTTTTAATGGTAAATTAAGGCTAAATTACGTGTAATTATAATTCTTTTAGGCCAAGGAGAAAAAAGTGGGTAAGGGAAATAAAGATAATAAAGACAAAGTTAAAAATAAAGAAAAGAAAAAACTAACGATTAAAGAAAAGAAAAAAATTAAAGACGAGAAAAAAGATAAGAAATAATCGATATTTTTGATTATTGTTTTCAGTTTAGTAACTTTGTATTTGATAAATTTCCAGTAAATTTATCAAGTGCAAAGTGTTCTGTTTAATTTTTTACCTAGAAGGTTCTCTTGGCCCTTACAAATAATGATATCTTAAAAAAGCTTCGCGTTGCTCTCTCATTTAAAGATGACGATATTATTGAGGTTTTGAAATTAGTCGATTTCGAGATTTCTAAATCTGAGCTTTCAGCTCTTTTTAGGAAAGAAGATCATGAAAAGTATATGGAATGTGGAGATCAGTTTCTTCGTAACTTCCTCAACGGTCTCGTCATTAAATTGCGTGGCCCTAAACCAACGAAAACTACAAATGTTGTAGACGACAAGTCCTAAGAAAATATTCAACTCCTTTTTAGATATC
>JAFMBV010000078.1 GCA_017858255.1 Bacteriovoracaceae bacterium | reverse complement strand
AAAGAATATTTTTTAAGAGAGCAGATTAAAGCAATCAAATCAGAACTCGGAGATGAAGGTGAAGCTCCTGTAGATGATGAGTTTGAAGAGATGAGAAAAAAGCTAAAAGCTGCTGCAATGTCAGAAGATGTCGAAAAGGAAGCATTCAAGCAACTTAACCGCCTTGAGAAAATGCATCCTGATTCCTCAGAATCGAGTATTATAAGAACATACCTCGAGTGGATGAGTGATCTTCCTTGGTCAAAGTCCTCTGATGAGAAAATCGATCTAGACAGTGCTCTAGACATCCTCGATGAAGATCATTTTGACCTTACTAAAGTAAAAGAACGTATTCTTGAATATCTTGCTGTTCGCCAGTTAAAAGGCAGCAACATGAAAGGGCCTATCCTTTGCTTTTCTGGTCCTCCAGGTGTTGGTAAAACATCTCTTGGTAAGAGTATCGCCAGAGCGACAGGAAGAGAGTTCGTAAGAATTTCTCTTGGTGGCGTAAAAGATGAAGCCGAAATTCGTGGACACCGCCGAACTTATGTTGGAGCGATGCCAGGAAGATTCATTCAGGCGATGAAACAAGCTGGAACAAACAACCCAGTTATCCTTCTTGATGAAGTTGATAAACTTGGAGGCGACTTTAAGGGCGACCCATCAAGTGCACTTCTTGAAGTATTGGATCCAGAGCAAAACAAAGAGTTTAGGGATCATTACCTTAACACTCCCTTTGATCTTTCAAACGTTATGTTTATTGCAACATCAAACGTTCTTGAAAATATTCCTGGTCCACTAAGAGATAGAATGGAGATATTAAATCTCTCTGGATACACTCAAGAAGAAAAGGTCGCTATTTCGAAAAAGTACCTTATTCCTAAACAATTGGAAGAAAACGGTATTAGCGAAGACCATGTTGAGTTTACAGACGAAGGCCTTCAATCAGTGATAGAGCACTTCACTGCAGAAGCAGGACTAAGAAATTTAGAAAGAAGAATCGGAGCCCTTTGCAGAAAAGTGGCAATGAAAATAGCAAAAGGTGATCAAAAGGTTACGCATATCATTCCAGATACCGTACTAGACCTTTTAGGACCACCGCAGTTCACAAGAGAAGACCATCGTGAAAAAGATGAAGTTGGCGTAGCAACAGGTTTGGCCTGGACTGCTGCTGGTGGACAAGTTCTTTATATCGAATCAACCAAAATGAAAGGTAAAGGCATCACTCTTACTGGCCAACTTGGTGACGTTATGAAGGAATCTGCTCAAACGGCCATCGGCTATATAAGAAGCCGTGCAGAATACTTAGGTATTCCAGAGGACGTTTTTGAGAACAACGAAATTCACATTCATCTGCCGGCCGGCGCCATTCCAAAAGATGGACCGAGTGCAGGTATTACTCTTGCCACAACACTCATCTCCCTACTTACAGATTGTCCTATCGACAAGACAGTAGCGATGACAGGTGAAATTACCTTAACAGGAAAAGTTCTCCCCGTTGGTGGTGTAAAAGAGAAATGTCTCGCGGCCATGCGGATGAACATCAAAACGGTTATTATTCCTTGGAAATGCCAAAAAGATCTTGTTGATATTCCCGATGAATACCGTGAACGCCTAGAGCTAATCCCAGTTAAAACGATTGACGAGGTGTTAGACCTTGCACTCATTGGCTGGCAAGAGCGAAAGAAAAAGATCAAGTCACTAAAGAAAAAGAGTGGAAGTCGCAACAAAAACAGCAATATTCCACCAGTTGCAGCTTAGTTCGACATTTTTCTGGTTATAATTCCAATTTCTTTTAAAATAAAAGAAAAGGAAATTGGATTATGCCAAAGAAAAATAGTCAGGAAATTAAAATTGCAGTTATAGATGACTCCGAGTTCTCTCGTCGCTCCATCGTTGAAATTCTCGAAGGTGAAGGATACAACGTAGTCGGTACTGCCGGCTCAGCTGAAGAGGGACTCTCACTTGGGGCCACAACCGGTGCAAACGTCTTCATCATTGATGTCATCATGCCAGACCGCTCAGGCCTAGAAATGGCCAAAGTTCTTTCCGAAAAAACTCTGAATGCCTCAATTATTATGATTTCCTCTTTAAATATGGAATCTATTGTTATTGAATCTATTAGCAGTGGTGCGCTAGACTTTCTACCGAAGCCATTTATGCCTGAAGACCTTATTAAGGCCGTCGATAAAATTGTTGCTGAAAAAGAAAAGGAATAAATATGTTCTCAATGCTTAAACTCTTTATGACTTTTTGCTTCAGCTTTCTCTTACTAAGTATTCCCGTACAAAGAAAGCCTCTCTTTTACTACCTAAATCAATGGGCAAAGCCTATTACCAACGAAGTCTTCTCAGGCTCCAAAGAGGCCCTCCTAAAAGGAGTGAAAGAGTCAAAATCATTTAGCCATAAGCTATTTAATAATAGCGTACCCGAGGCCGATAAGATTTCGATCCAAAGCTCTTCAATTGATAAGAAGAAGGCCATAAAGAATATTGATCATGGCGAGGGTTACACAGCTGAAGAAAAAGATATGCTTAAAAAAATCCTTCTTAATGAATAAAAAAAGCCACCAAAAAATGGTGGCTTTTTAAGTCTCTTTAAAATCTTTTAGTTGATTTTATCTTTCTTCAGCAGCAGGTGCTACTACATCGCGGTCAGCAGATTCTTCATTAACAACCACATCACGATTAGTATTTCTGTTTGCTTGGATCATCTCTGAGCAATTAGTATCATTTTCACCAACTTCGGCAGCAAATGATGTTGTTACACTTAAGATCATTAGGGTCATAATTATTAGCTTTTTCATGTTCTCTCTCCTTTTCTGTTTTGCTATATATAAAGCAAGACTAGTGCCAAAAGTGGTCATCTATTATCAATCACTTGGCCATGTGAAATTGAATAAACTTCAGACTATGACTAAACTTTCGACAAAGACCAACTTAGAAAAGGAATATTTTGGACTTAGCCAAGCCAGTTTAAAAGTCTTCTAATTAGATTTTCTTTGCCCTTATAGGGAGGGTAGCGAACGGGAAGGTCAATAAACAAACCTCTTTTCATGACTGATTTATAATGAGTGAAAATATCAAACGACTTTTTACCATGATATGCCCCCATCCCACTTTCACCAACACCACCAAAGGGCAGGGTCTCACTCGTTAGATGAACAAGGCTATCATTGAGGCACATTCCACCCGCCGTTACTTCATCACAGAAGCGATTCAGAAGCTTACCATTGCGCGAAAAGGCATAGGCGGCCAACGGATGCGGCCTTCTCCTGATAAAACTCAAGGCTTCATCAAAGTTTTTAACTTTAATAATTGGCAGAATTGGGCCAAAAATTTCTTCCTTCATTGATTTACTACTTTCAGTAGCTTTAAGGAGTGTTGGTGAAAAATACAATTTACTCTTATCGCGCTCTCCACCATACTCAATCTCACTTTCCTCTAGATAACTTTCTAAACGATTAAAGTGTCTTTCATTGATGATCTTTCCATAATCAGGACTATCCTTTGCACCAAAGGGAAAGAACTCGGCCAACGCCTTCTTCATGGCCTCTATAAGGGCTGCCTGGGTCTCCTCTTCAACCAATACATAGTCTGGCGCCACACAGGTTTGACCTGTATTAAAAAACTTACCCCACATCAAGCGTCTAGCGACGAGTTGGAGATCATTGTCCTTATCAACAAAGCATGGGGATTTTCCTCCAAGCTCTAGAGTCACAGGACAAAGATGTTTAGCCGCCTTCTCCATAATAATTCTTCCGACATGAGAATTACCAGTATAGAAAATGTGTTGAAAAGGAAGATCCAGTAAGGCCTGGGTTTCTGCAATAGCTCCTTCTACCACCCCCACAATACCCTCTGAGAAGTATTTTGGGACCAACTCAGCTATCACGCTAGAAACGGCTGGAGCGACCTCTGAGGGCTTTAAAATGGCCGTATTTCCTGCTGCCAGAGCACCTATAAGTGGAGAGATAAGTAGCTGAAATGGATAGTTCCAGGGGCTAATGATTAGGACAACTCCAACAGGCTCAGGAACAATAAATGAACGGGCGGGAAATTGAAGAAATGGAGTTGAGACACGCTTTTTCTTCATCCACTTTTTTAATTTTTTTAAGCTAAAATCAATCTCTTTTACGAGAAAGAGTGTCTCACTAATGACACCTTCAAAGCGAGACTTACCAAGGTCTTCTTCTAATGCCTCTAGTATTTTATTTTCATTTTCTAGAATAAGTTTTCGAAGGGTTAATAAATGATCTCTGCGGCTGTCATAAGAGTGATTTAATCGATCAACAAAACCTTGAGTTAGTGCTGCATACTTCTTTTCTGTCGCTTCCATAAGGTCTCCCAAGGTTAAAACTTACCCATTGTACCCACATGGCCCAAAATAAAAAGGTCCCGCCATTAGGCAGGACCTTAAACAGAAAAGCTTATTCTTATAAATTTACTTATTAGTTGCAGTTTCGTCAGCGCTTGAAGGCTTATTAGACTGAGTAGCATCAACCTCTACAACCTCTTGAGTTCTAGAATGCTGGGGACTATCTACACAGTCGCCTTTTTGATTCTCTCCCATTTCACCTGCATAACTGACATTAATAAGCATAATCGCCATCATTAAAAAAAATAGATTTTTCATTTCTCTCCTCCCAAATATCGGGTTCATTTATTATACTGTCATATAAGCAAGGATAGTGCCAACTATTGAAACGAGATAATAACTACTTGGGGAGGACAGAAAGTTAGTTTCATTTAAACCTGTCTAAACTTTAAACAGTATTGAATTATTTCCAAATTAATGGACAAAAAAAAGCCCACTCTCAGAGTGGGCTTAAGTATTAAGTTTCGATCAATTGAGTTATTTAATTTCCAACTGCTGGAGCCGGTGTACCGTCATCATTTAACACAGGTGCCGTTGCATCTGCCACACCAGTATCTGAGTTCACACACTCACCACAAGTAGAGTTTGGTCCACAACCATTTTGGTGCTCACCTACCGCTGGCTCAAGAACTGTAGCAAAGACTGCATTTGAACCTAAGAATAACATCCCAATCATAGTAAGAGCTTTTAGTAATTTCATATTCCACCACCACCTTTTCTGTTTTGTAGTTTTAATTATTATCTAATCAAAACTGTTTTTTACCTAATCTCAATGCCCTTTCGAGCTAAACCCCTAAAATAAGGTTTTTTATAGTGCCAATCTTTATTGGCTTACATATTTAAATTAACGCCTGCAGGCTTAACAATGGCCAATAAGCTTTGAAAGGCTTGAGTTACCTGAAGCGCCATCTTATGACCTTGCTTAGACTCTACCTTCTTAATTTCGCCATAGTTATCATAGGCAACATTAATCTTCCCTACGCCCTTCATTTGAATCTCTACTGGCTTACCAAGAGCATTGTATTCAAATGTTAAAACACGTGTTTTGTTTGTCTTTCTATCCTTGTCATACATTCTCTGAATGCGACCTTTGCTGTCATAGAAAAGCATAACTGACTTGCCCTTATCATTTGTTGCCTTAACTAGATTTGCACGATCATCGTAATCAAACTTAGTTGAGCCTCTATTGTTTAGAACCTTCGTGATTTTGTTAAACTTTGGGTGATATTCAAGCTGTACCGACTCGCCTTTTGTAGAAGACTTGTTGGTTAGCAGACCCTTTTTATTGTATTCAAAAGTCGTTGTGTTATTTCCTCTTGTAATCTTAAGTGGAAGTGAACAACACTCTGAGTAAATCGTCTCAGTTCCAATACCGTTTATCTCTGTAGCAATACGGTATGTATATTGAGATCCATCTGGACGAGACTTAACTTCATATTCATAGCGAGACTTTGAAGCTTTCCCACTAGGAGACTTCTTTGTCACAGTAGTCCAATAATGAAACTCTGGATTTTTTGGATTAGACTCATACTTATATTTTGTAGACTCCCCATTTCGCGAAACAACTTCTTCAACAAACTGTGTTTTAGGAGTGTAGGAAATCTTAAGCTTTGATTTGTCCGTATAGATAACCGCATTCATGTTGTGATTACCGTCATAGTCGTACTTAAAGACATTTCCTGCAATATCTTTTGATTCTATAAGGTCATCACCTCTATACTTGTAATGAGTTTTCTTATCCCCTGCAGAATAAATATGTTTTACTTTTTTGTCAGGGTACCATTCAAAAAACAACTGCTTTGCCTGGCTATCTTTAATACTTACAAGACTGCCCTTTTTATAGTTTAGGTTAACCGTGTAACCATTCTTATTCATCATTTTTTCAAGATAACCATCTTTATTGAAGTATTCTTTTTTACCGTCATTAAAGATACGAACAAAGCCTGACTTTGCTTTTACCAGTTTTTGTAATCCTCTTGTGTTAGAGAAAAGCTCTGTACCATCAGCAATTTTAGCACTTACTTTATATTTTCTAGCGTAGGCCTGTCTTAACTCAGCATCATTTTTAAGTTTATCTAAAAGATCTGAAGCGAATTTATCATTGACTGAACTTCTCTTTCTGATTGCAGCAACAATATTTTTTGCCGCTTTTCCTGCATCAACGGAAGCCTTCGGAGTAAAACGAGTCAAAGCACCAGAACCGTTCTCATGAACAATGACTGATCCATCGGCAGATACCGTAACATAAGTTTCAAAATCACTACCCCAACCAAATCCAAACCAACCCTTTTCAGTTGATTTCGAGTTATTGGTTCTCGTAATTTCCAAATCCATTCCCCCACCAGGGACAATAATGTCAGTGTAGGATATATAGAAGTTTCCATTTTTTAAATTTACACCAGCAAATGCGAGTGAAGGCATTAAAAAACAAAGTAACAATAATCTAATCGCTCTCATGAATAGTCCTTTTTTCCTTAACAGACTTTTAATTTCTCTCTCAGATCTTTTCGACCCATTTCCTTAAAAGCTTTAGCAATTTTCTATTAACTAAATTTTTATCTTAACAATTTTCATAATCACCCAAAACCCAATAATATCGAGGAGTAAGGCCGTAAACGTTAGTAAAATCCCAATAGGATTATTGACAAGTAACTTTATTGACTCCGGGTCAGATGCTCCATAAATTCCAGCAATAGCGAACGGCATGCAGGCTATAGTCACACCTTGAAACATTCCTTGAGCAGTATAAGTATCTACTTTCTGCTGTAGCCTCACCCTTTCACGAATCACACTAACGATAGTGTCAAAGACCTCGGCCAAGTTACCACCCGTTTCTCTTAAAATATTAATAGACGAAACAAACATATCGTTATCTTCAGTAGGTACTCTTTTTGCCAAGTTTTCAAAACAATCTTCCAAAGTTAAGCCAATCCTATTTTGCTGCAAGATAAGGCCGAATTCTTGTGATATTGGTGGGCTAAGTTCGTTAACAACCATGCCGAGGGACTGAGGAACTGACAAACCGGCACGAATACCATTGGCCAATAAAGTAAGGCCATCTACCATTTGGTTTTGGTACTGCTTTATTCTTCTCTCTACCAGGTAATCAACCACAAATTTAGGAAGTCGAAAAGAATAGACCGCGACAACAACCGCTACAATAAATCCCAATATCCAACTGATCCACAGTCCAAAGAAAATCAAAAAGAAGGTAGACAGGGTTAAGGAAAATATCAACAAACCCATTGTTAAGTTCTCTGGAGGTATTTCAATAAATAACAACTCAAGTCTTTCTTGAATATAAGTTCTTGTACCCAATGTTTGAGTTTCAATCCAATCGAAAATTAAGGTGGAATAGCGAAGACAAAAAACAAAAACGAGAAATCCAACTAAGAGAACAATCCCTTTAAAACCAAGAATAGTTGTAATTACGTACGACATAATTTATCAAGCCCTTCTTTTCTTAGGGTCTACTTTTCTTTGGGCACCATTAGGTCTTTGCTGACCTTTTCCAGCAGCATCCCCCGTAGGTTTGGCAGGATCCGGCGTCTTTGGTGCCGTCGCCGGTTGCGCGTTATTAAAAAGTCCCCTTGGAACGTTGTAACCTTTCTTTTCTAAAACTTCGATGAACTTTGGAATAAATCCCGTTGCTTGATACTCACCCTGAATTTTACCTGATTTATCGAAACCTCTCTGATTAAAAACAAAGATATCTTGCAAAATAACAACGTCACCCTGCATACCACCAAGCTCAGTAATATATGTAATTCTTCTAGAGCCATCATCTAATCGAGACTGTTGAATAATTAAGTGAACAGCATTTGAAATCATTTCACGAATGGCCTTAGCATTTAAACCAGCACCAGCGTACTGAACAAGTGTTTCGATACGTCCGATACATTCTCTAGGATTGTTAGAGTGAACAGTAGTCATGGAACCTTCATGACCGGTACCCATTGCTTGGAGCATATCTAACGTTTCCCCGCCACGACACTCTCCAACCACAATACGATCAGGACGCATTCTTAGAGTCTGTTTTACCAAACAACGAATATCGATTTCGCCATCGCCCTCTAGAGAAGGTGGACGAGTTTCTAAACGAACAACGTGCTCCTGGGGTAGATCTAGCTCAGCTGAATCTTCGCAGGTTATCACTCTTTCATTGGCGGGAATAAAGCTTCCTAAAACATTTATAAGGGTTGTTTTACCAGAGCCAGTACCACCAGAGACGATGATATTCTTATGGGCCTCGACAGCGATTCTTAAAAAGTCTGCCATATTTTGCGTCAGTGAACCAAATTTCACGAGGTCTTTATAAGTAAGTCGATTTTCTGGAAACTTTCTGATGGTTATAGTACAGCCATCAAGAGCACAAGGCGGGATGATCGCATGAACTCGAGAACCATCTGCTAAACGGGCATCGACATATGGTGTTTTTTCATCAATTCGGCGGCCAATAGGAGCGACAATTCTTTCGATAACATTTAAAACTTGTCTGTCATTCGTAAAAGTAATATTCGATCTTTTAATTTTGCCTTCATACTCATAATAAATTTTATCTGGTCCAATAACCATAATTTCAGAGCATAACTTATCCGAAAGTAGATCCTCGAGTGGTCCAAGGCCTAGTGCTTCGTCTAATATTTCTTTAACAATCTGGTTCATGTCTTCACGAGAATTAAGAATTCCCTTTGTGTCTTCTTTATTAAGAATTTCTACGACCATTTTCTTGGTTTGTTCTCTTAAAATAATCTGCGCTTTGGGGTCGTCTTTATCACTTTTCTTTAAATCCATCTCGTCAACAAGAGTTCGATGGATTCTTGATTTTAAATCAGTCCAAGTATTTCCTTTTTCTTCACCCGCATCTCCAGGAGAAGAGGCTAACTTACCTTGAACATCACTAGGCTTATTGAGTCTTGCTAAAGTTTTAAGGACATTTTTCTGAATAAGCTTACGTACACATTCAGTAATACCCTTTGCAAATGAGGACGTCTTACCAATAACCATGATTGGCTTCTTTTGATTTAAGGCCGTTACACAGGTCTGATCATCTTTAGGAACGGTGGCAAAGACAGGTTTTCCAATAGTTTTTCCCATCACTTCGGGGGTAACTGGGTGACCCTTTTGAACTTGGTTTCCAATAATAATTATCATATCTTTTGGAAAAAGCATGGTCACAAGGTCAGAGAACAATCTCCTTGTTTGATTTAGCGCCAAAATATCCGGCGTAACGACAAGAAAAATCGCAGTACTATATTCAAGAGCTTTAAGTGTTAAAGGCGTTAACTCACTACCACCATCTATAATAGTAAGAGGGTAAAGGTTTGGCGCGGCCTTTAAAAATTTCCCTAGGCCATCACTATTAATAGCATTAGATGAGGCAGGATCATTAGGCATCCCAATATACTGGACACCAGATGGGTGGGAAGTAACGAAGGGAATAATTGAGCGAGGATCAATTGCCCCATTATACTCACCCAAGTCACGAATAGTTTTTTTAGATTTTATCCCTGTAATAAAGTTTTGATCTCCAGAAGCTTTTTGATCAAAATCCAAGAGCATAACCTTTGCTCGAGTTTCCGCGGCAAAGGCAAAGGCCAGATTGGCAGCGATTTGAGATTTACCGACACCGCCTTTTCCACCAATCACTGTAATTATATGACCGGCCATTAGCGTCTTCTCCTTCTGAACTTTCTCTTGATATCATCAGTTCCACCCGTCGCAGACTCCACGATCTCTGGGGTCACGAAGACGACAAACTGTGATTTAGAATTTGAAAAGGCCTTTCCTCTTACAAAGTTAAATAATGGACTAGCATTTTCGACTTCATCAGGAGGAAGCTTGTCATAATCCGTAGAAGATTTATTTATAACAATTCCCCCTACCACTGCACTATCTTTTGACTTCACAATAATTTCAGTCTTGAGAGTATTTGATTGTGTAGCAGGCGGGTCGGCTCCAATATTGGTTGAAACCGTAATATTTAAAGTAAGATTAACTTTTTCATCTTGTAAAACTTCTGGTTTCACATCTACTGTAAACTGAGCATTTGCAGTTTGAGCCTGAGCGAACTCTCCAGAGCCAAGACTAAAACGACGTGACTCACTTTTTGATATTCGGCCTTCTTTTTTATCCTTAACTACAATCACACCACTTTGAACAACTCTTGCGTAACCAGCTTGCTTGGCAGAATTAAGTTTTGGAAATAGATTAGAAATCGTTCCAGAAAGAGTTCCCTCCGACCGAGTTGTGACACCGCCACCACCAGTTCTTCCAAAGTTTATCTCACCAGCACCATTAGAAAGTAATGGAGTCCACTTGAAACCAAATGTTTTACTATAGTCTTTAGTAAGCTCGACAAACTGAGCAGTTATCTTAATCAGTTTATCTAACGGCGGCGGCTGGCTCTTCTCATTTACTTGGATAAAGTTTTGAATACTCGGTTTTTGGACCTGAGATATCTGCCCAGTCCTCTCTGCGAGAGAGGCTATTTTGTCTGGATAAAAGGCCTTAGCAATATCTTCTGCTTGGCGTTTTTTCCCCTCGCTGTTAACAATTCCTTCCAACCAGTAGGTGTGGTTAACAACCCGAACCGTAACATCTGGCAACTGACTTTTTTGAATTTCTTCTTGCATTTTTCTAGCGACGAGACGCTCAGTCTGAGGACTTAACTCAACCAGAAATAGAACCTCTCCGAACTTGTCTTGATTTAGAACTTTAACAACTCGTCCTATATCGTTTGGGACAATAATATTGCCTCCAATATATACAGTCCCACTCTTTATACCGATCTCAAGCCCCTCTACATCTCCTAGAAAGTCTTTTAACTCTTTTACCAAACGAGACTGATCATTTGCAGTAATGGTCACTAAAAACTTAGCTTTCACATCACCCACATTATTTCTTAAAGTCACAGAAGTCTTACCTGGCTTTAGGCCCGTAAACGTAATTTCTCTTTTCTGAGGAATCATTGTGATTCTCACTAAAGACTCATCACCGACCTGAATTTGTGGATTAGGAGAGAAGTCCAATTTAAGAATCTTATCTATGCCTAGAATAACTTCTAACGGTCTTTCCTTTACAGAAGCACTTTGAGCAAAAGTATTCACAGAGGAGTTAAGTAAGACTCCCAAAAAAATAAACATGAATAGTATATTTTGAGTTATACGAATATTCATTCACCTCTTCTTTTATTTTGTGAATCAAAATACTTTTTGGCTTCTGCACGTCCCTCTTCACCAATAACATCAAAGATATCCGTGGATTTTATTCTCACAATTTTCTTATCATTGTTGTTTCTAAGAGCTAGCCATGGTCTAGATCCAGAATAGACCAATAGGAATATTAATTTTTGAGCTTCATAAGGTGTTAGTTCAAGTGTAACCGTATCGTATTTCTCATAAACCTGAGCATTCATCTTACGAATTGCCTTCGGGGTCTTTACGCCATAAATAGGAATGGCGTTCGTCATACTCTTACCCGTTGAAAGGACCAAAACATCCTGAAGGATAGTATTCGTTTTTTGCATATCCTTTCTACCGTTTGAAATATCAATCGGAGCTAAAATATCAACCCTATCACCTGGTTTAATAAGTTTAGATACCGCCTGCCTTTCTGTAATTTGAATAGCAACCGCTCTCTTGCCAATACTCACCTGCCGAGACAGTCCAGTCTTCGCCCCAGGGTAGGTTACTCGCGGCTTTGTTACTTGCTCACCTTTCATAATTGGAACTGTGGCCATTGTATTTTCAATGCCTTTAATCGTTGAAAAACTACCGGGTGATGCAAAGTTTTTTGGAAAAGTTTTTATCGATACTTTAGTGTCATCTAAGAGTTCTAGTTCTTTGATATCTCTTTTAGCGATTACAACAGATACTTCTGTACCGTAACGACTAATAAGCGCACTTTTTTGGTCTTCAATATATGTATAAACCATAAAAACTGCTATACCAGCTATTACGAGTGCTAGGGTAAAGGCCCGTGTGTTCACGTACAACTCCTCAGAATCCTGTTCTTTTTAAGTTTAGCAAAGGGTCATTGACTAGGAGCTAAGAGGCAAACTTATCCACCTGCCTAATTAGATTGGACTGAGCATGCCAATAGTTTACTTTTTGGGTCTGGCTGACTAGGAGAACCTGAGAAGAAGCTTACCCAAAGGTTTCCTTGTAAGGAGTAATTTTCACCACAAATACCATAGGCCGTAAAAACTCTGACAAAAGAGGTCGACCTTTCCCCAAGGTTAGGATCGTCACATTCCTCACCGTTATCACTGGCAAACAAAGAATTGAATTTAAAACAAGGAGCTACAGGTTGACCCGTTCCTGCGCTACCACCTGCCTCTAGGCGGTCAGCATAACCGACCAAACTTATCCCAGCACGATTAAAACCAGACTTGTAACCATCTAGTTCATTCATCGTTGGTAGATAACTATTTCCCTTAATTAGATAGTAAAAATATCTTCTAGCTGCTTTTTGTTGATTAATTGAGACATTAATTGAATTTCCCACATTAAAAATAACAGTATAGAGAAAAATTAATATGGGCATGAAAATCAAGAGCTCAAAAATTGCTTGGCCACTTTCATTATCAATTTGGGATGATTTATTAGCAGCCATTATCTGATATTGTTGAATGATTTTTACAACCTGAGCCGGCACCAACACCTCTCATAGCATCACAAATCCTTTCTTTGCACTCGGCCCTTGTAGGCTCCATTCCCAAATAGGATTCAGAGATAAAAGGAAAGGAAATCTTTTTGTTAGTACCCGGTATCGTTATTTGTTCCTCATATTCTAACCTAACTCCAATATAAAGATTGGTAGAACCAGGATGACTAAGCGGATCCTCAATCGTTGGAACTGAAGAAAAGCCAGGTATTATGCCAGGAATATTATAAGAATTAAATATGGCCTCAGCACTATTCTTAGCTGTTATATCAGAACCATTAGGGTTGTTAACATCACCTTCTCCAACCATATAAGCCCGAGAAGACAGGAAGGTCACATAGTGAACCAAGTAACCATTCGTATAAACGATAGCAAGTTTAAAGAAGGAAAATATAAATCCAAGAGCAATAGTAAAACTTACTAAAAACTCGATTGTTGACTGTCCCTTCTCTTCTTTTATTTTTTTCATCATTAGTTAGGTGGGTAATCTTGTCCTGGAGCATAACCAAAAAAGCGTGAACTCGATCCATCTGGCTGGCTAAAGGATGGGTGATTTGCCACTGGAGCTGGATCTACATCATCAGCAAAGCTTACGTTAGTAGCATAACGATAATCTTGTTTCATTTTTCTAGCGATCGCATTAAAAAAATCAGAGTCTTCACCAAAAAAAGCTTGAAACCTATTTGAGTTAAAAACGGAGACAAATAATGACATTACAACGGCAAGCAAAAGAACATACTCGACAGCTGATTGCCCTTTTTGGGAATTTAGAATTTTAAAAATTTTCTTATTTCCCATCCAAATGTAACCCAAGAGATCGCGATAACTGGAGCATAAGCAAACTTAGTTCCATACAGACTCTTTATTCCTTTTATATCTTTCAACTTAATCGACATGCATAGCTTATCAAAGTTTTTAATACTGTTATAGATCAAAAGATAAAGTCCTATCGCAATAGTTGAGTAAATCAATTTCAGAAAAAAGACTTCGTGATAAACCTCGGGAACCAAGAGAAAAAATGAGAATAAAAATTTTGAATCCCCTCCCCCCATAATCTTTAAAGTAAACAAGGCAAAGCCAACACCGAGAAAAACGGTCGGGTAGAAAAAGGTTACAAAATTAAACTTATAAAGCTGGGGATAAACAAATAAGCATAGAAAAAAGAGGACTATATTTAAAAGCGACCAATAATTAGAAATTTTTCTATAGCGAATATCAATATAAGAAACAAAGAGCAGCTCTAGAGCAAGAAAAATGAATAACGCCAAGGAGAACTTCAATCTGTTATCCCATTTTTATAATTTCCAAAAAAACACTGAGATCGACAAACACCTGTTGAGAGCTCTTGAGTGAGTACCCATCCCAAACTCTTTGCAGAGGTCGAAATACTGTCGCCGATGGCACGAGCGAGACCAACACCGATCAAAGAGATAAAGCTAAATATTAAAATATATTCAATGGTTGCCTGACCAGCATTTCTAAAATGATTCATATGGGAATTTTAACAGAAAATAGAATAGGACTCGAAATAAATCTTTCAAGATTTATGAGTAAAACTAAGTAAGAAAGACCGATCAAAACCCAAGTAAGCTATAGAAGTCTTACTATTGGTTCTGAAGGTCTCCTACCCATGAGTCGGCACCGTCAAATACGCTGTCGGTAATCGCTCCTAGTCTAGTAGTTGCTTTATCTTTGAACTTAAAAACGATCAAAGCTACTACCGCAACAAGAAGGATGTACTCTGTCGACGTTTGACCGTCTTCATCCTTTAAGAAAGCAATAATCTGATTTTTCATACTCAGCTCCTAAATTCCTCTAATTACAGGTTATCGGAGCCTTCCCCGATAACTTGAGCCTTTTCCTTCTTGGAATTACACATAAAACTATTATACTCGGGTTCTTAATGCGGCGCAAGAGCCGCCTTTTGTCTAATCATTACAGGCCCTTAAGTGGTAGATGGATAAATTTTACCATTGAAAAAAACGCTAATTTCAGGCATAGTCAAAGGTGGGTTTTGTGGTTGGCTCACAGTATTTCGCCCTACAATAACTATCAAGGAAGCGGTCCCTGGCCATGGTGTGCAAGCTCACAAAAGTGAAAGCTGGAGGTGAGAAGCCTAAAATGGTTACTAACTGCGTCCACCTGTCAAATGGCGGGCGGAAACTTGAAGCCAGCAAAGCCCACTCTTTTTTTTTATATTCCCTACAAAATTGACAAGCGGCTTCAGAAAAATAATCATTTGAGTATGGAAAACTTATCTCATTCAAATGAAGTTGCAGCTACGTGGATCGAAAACCTGGCCATTGAAGAAATCAATATGTCAGAGTCTGGCGTCATTGATATTCACGAACACCTCAATCCAATTCACTTTTTGGAAGAATCCTCTATTGAATTCATGAACGAATTAAGGGATAAGATCGAACATTTTGTGGCCCATTTTAATCAATACCGAGGTCAACAAAATAATAACCACATTAAAATTTTTAAAATTTCAAATACAGTCAATGACTTTATGTTATTTAGAAACTCTCTTCGCTTAATATTTGCAAGAAGAGCCAATGATCTTATAAGTATTGCGTTCGTTTCAAATGGCAAAGATTTATTGGCCCCTCGCCTAAGAGTCGACGACCCTTTCGGATCAGAAGGTGTTCACGAAATTAGGGCACACCTTGGTGCCTTTAACAAAATCTCTTGGCGTTTTCAGGGAGAAGCAGTCGATACGAATGCTATGGTTAAACACTACCTAACAGAATTCATTAAACAGTCGGCTCAATAGAAATCTATCATTAAATAAACTTAATACCATCAGAGCCCTGGGAATTAGCCTTTTTTACAGATTGGCCACCCAGGCGAGAATAGGTAAATGCTAATGATTCCTTGATCGTTGGAAGCTCTATATTTAAAAACCCCTCAATATTCGCAGTATCTAATTTGAAAAAAAGCTTATCTTCCACCTGTGTGGTTGATTGTGTTTGATTCAAAGGGAAAGACCATCTTCCTTTAGTAAACATATCCTTACTAACATCAAATACTTCTGAATAAAATTTGGAAAAACCATGCAGGGTTGCAATATCATTAGTAGAAACCTGAAAAAGTCTGTTGCTTACTTTTTTATCCAGACACATTTTAATGAGTAGGCCTAAATAATAGACGTCCATGAATCCAGTCGTAATAAAGTCATCCATCGATAAACTCTTATTCTGACTTAGCCTTCTTTCAAAGTTTTGAAACCAAGTTGGTCGCTGTGCCACAATTCCCCTACCATAGAGGCGACAACATCTAAAAATAACGTAATTCAACGAAGTCTTTTGGATGTAAAACTCAGCAGCAGCTTGAGTTTTACCATAATTTGTCAGGGAATCTGGAATATCCATTTCAAAATAGGGCTTCCTTTGACCAGCAAAAATAAACCCTGAACTTATATAACATATTTGAGCTTTATAACGTTGGCAGTACTCTGCTACGTTAAATAGACCTGAGGTATTTAGTGCATCAGCTCTTTCTTCATTTTTATGGCAATCATAAACGGAGGTTACCCCTGCACAATAAATGACAACGTCAGGCTTGAATGCAAAAAGAATTAGCTGAACTTCTTCCTTAGCTAAAACATCACAAGGAATAGTTAGAACGCCAGGGATTCGAACTGAATTTTTATAATAAGTACCGATTACTTTATAATCTTTCTTAAAAAACTCCGCTAAATTTGATCCGATAAAGGACGATGCTCCAAAAATGACGATCGTCTTTCTTTTTGGGTTTTCTGACTCTTCTTCTTTAATCTTTTTACCTATAACCATAGGCAAATTTTATCATGTTAAATAGGACTGAAACATTAGGGGAAATAATTATCGCATTTGAGGCTTATGGTCTAAAAAGAACGTAAAAACACCCGGGCTTCATTCAAAGCTCCGGGTGTTAAAAGAAAGTTGGTTATCCGAGTAATTTGAGGGCCATGTTAGGCGCCTGGTTTGCCTGAGACAAAACCGATGTGCCAGCCTGGACAAGTATGTTGTTTCTAGCAAGGTCTGCTGTTTCAGCAGCTACATCAACATCTCTAATCCTTGATTTGGCTGCACTAAGATTCTCATCACTGATCGACAAATTGTTGATCGTTGAAGAGAGCCTATTCTGAGTTGCCCCAAGATCCGCCCTAACTCCGTTAATTTGTACCAAGGCATCATCAAGCTTTTTAAGCGTGCTTTGAGCCCCCTCTTTGGTAGTAACGGTTTCGCCAGTAAGTCCGATCGCTGCCAGTGTGGTGTCTGATTTAGTTCCATCGTAGCGCAAACGGTCCAGAATGGGGTCATTGTGGACACCGATCTGAAATTCAAGAACTCCACCAGACCCGTCCAAGAGATTAATCCCATTGAACTCTGCTGATTTTGAAATCCTATCAATTTCTTCTTTGAGTTGCTGAAACTCAATGTCGGTGAAACCTCTTTCCGTGCTCCCCACTGTGTCCGAAGCTGCTTGTATCGAGAGTTCTCTAAGTCGAATAATAATGTTAGAAATCTCACTCAAGCCTCCCTCGGCCGTTTGTATCATAGAAATAGCATCGTTCGCGTTTCGCTTTGCCTGTCTATTTCCTCTTATATGCGCTTTTAAATTTTCACTAATCGCTAAACCTGCAGCATCGTCACTTGCTCGCGTAATTCTCTCTCCCGAAGAAAGTTTCCTCAGGTT
>JAFMBV010000077.1 GCA_017858255.1 Bacteriovoracaceae bacterium | reverse complement strand
CCATTGTTTCAGCGGCTGCAGGAGTGCCAGCTGCATCGATCCCACCAAAGGTTCCACCACCAGTTGCAGTGTTCACAATAGCATAATTCGATTCAAGGGACATCGCTCCCCCACCACTATTAAATGAAGATCCGACAATTCCCCCCAGACTACCATCGCCCGTTAAATCAATTGAAAAAGTATAAGATTGCTTCAAAATGATTGGAGCTGTACTCATCTGAGCTTCCCCTAAAATACCACCTACATAGGCACCAGTATTTCCATCATTAATACCAGTGTACTTCACCACATTCTCAACTATATCGTTACCACCACCATTGGCCGTACCAATAAGACCACCGACAGCACCTTCTCCGGTAATCGATGAATCAGTCACGAGGGACCTTGTTACCTCAACTCTGCCATTATTCAGATAACCAATCATGCCACCGGCCCGACCGATAGAGATGACATTACCAAAGGCATAAGTATTTAAATTAAAGCGCACACGATCTGCTCCAGTTGGAACGCCATCAAAGTTACCCACAAGTCCTCCCGCAAATCCACCGGAAGCACTATTTGTTACATCCACATCACTTAAATAAACATTCGCAATTTCTGAGTAACGATTACCAAATTCAACATTACCTGCGAGACCTCCCGCATGAACGCCAGAGCCACCAGTTGTTGCGGAGCTATTGGTGATATTAACGCCAAAGATAACAACGGTATCTGTTTTATTCACAGAATCGTTATTTGAGTCAACAACGGCACCTGCCAAAACGCCAACATGATAGACGTCTGAGATAAAGGTCGCATCATCAATATTAAACGAATAATCAATATTGTTAATATCATCGTAGTGATCGACCTTAGCTGTAGAGCTGTCATTAGTATTATGACAAAGTTTTCTAAAGACCCCTAAGGCTCCTAGGCCACCACCACTTTCATCTTTTAAAATTTCGGAGAGCCCGTAACCATTTCCTAAGAAGTCTCCACTATAGCAACTTGTTTCTGAGCCAATAGGATTAAAAGTTGAATAACCAAATTGTAAATAGTTTTCAAGTATGAAAGACTTATTCATTAAGAAAGGATCGTCCCCAATAGAGTTCCATTCTGCCACGGTAAAGATTGGGAAGGGGTCCATACGACTGCCGAGATAATCAATACCAAGTTTTTCCATAGAAGCTTCATAAACAGTTTTAATACCACCAGCATCATTAACAAAAGCACTGGTCGAGCTCGTTCCAGCTAATGAACCAAAGGCCGTCGTCGCCCCTGCAAGAGTCGTTGAGTTAACATCAATTAATTCAGCGAATGTTGTTGCAGTACCGAGGGTTTCACTTAAACCTAGGTTGTCATAATAGCAATCTGTGGCGGAAAACCCAGCACTGACATCATCGCCTACCAATTCAAAAATATTTGAACCACCATCATTAGAAAAATCAGAAACATTCCCATAAGTGACAGAGTTAGTACAAGTTGCCCCAACGGTATCTGTTCCAATTAACCCACCGGCACTGCCATTATCAGTAACAATATCACCACCATTAATTGACTGAGAAATAGTACCATTATTGATTACAACCCCCACAATTCCACCAGCATCAGTATCGGAATCGATATCTCCTCTATTCACTGAGTGTTGAACTGAGAAATTGGCTCCATTTCCAATCAGGCCACCAGCGTTTGCAATGATGGCCGAGACATTTCCACTATTATAGCTATCATCAATTGTGACGGCGACACCAGCACTACTGAGGTAACCAACAAGTCCACCACAAGATTCATTACAATAGATAGCACCAAGGTTTCTAACTTTTAAAATGAAGCTGGCTGCCGTTATAAAAGAATCACCGATAATACCGCCAACCCTTGCACCAGTTCCATAATCAGCATTGAGGTCTACATCATTTAGAGATTCTAAAATATAAAAGTCATCTCCGTTAAATCCAATCAGTCCACCTGCTTGTAAATTGGCCGACAGGCCTTCAATTTCAGCAAATCCAGAGGCCCTTGATTTAAATATCCAAATTTTCCCACTGTTTCCAATCAGGCCACCAAACCCACTTGTAATTTCTAAGGGATAAGTTGCATCACCAGCATAGAATCCACTAAGATTGACATCCCAAAGTTCAACCGGAGTCGTTGCAGCTGTGACATTTCCAATAACTCCACCGACATTTCCTGCTCCTGCTGAACCATCAATGACGGAGTTGATATAAATGTTATCCAACTTTGTTCTTCTCACGTAAGCACCATCACCAGCAGATCCAATCAATCCCCCAAAGCTATTGCCCTCTTCAATATTAAGAGTAAGAAAAGAGACAGAGGATCCATCAATACCACCACTAGAACTAGCAATTGAGCCGATGATGCCACCAATTGAATTCGGATTACCACTAGCATTGATTGTAATATTGGATGCAATCAATTTCCCAACATGACCATTAGTAATAATTGATCCCGCAAGCGCCCCAACCTGTGAGGAAGTAGCATCAGCAGCAACAGTCACATTGGAGAGATTTAATCCCCTTATATCGCCACCATTAATTTGTTTAAACAGACCACAACCAGTAGAGACTCCACTACAGTCCACGGTAAAGTTGGAGAGCATTTTCCCTCTAGCCTCTAATGTTCCGCTAAAGTTAGCCGCCATGACAGGCCCTGTATAATTTACACCAGCAAAGTCTATATCTCGCCCTAAAACATAATTTAGGCCGGGATTTGCTGTCATATAAGTATTGATGTGATCAGGGTTACAAAGAAGCTTCGTACCGGCCCCTAGATATTGATCAGTGAAATCAAAAGGCGTTGCCCCTCCACCAAAGGTCGGAGTGTCACAAGGGTTGGCAAATAAATAGACGTCATTCGATACGCCGGCATCAGACAAGGCCGTACCATAATCAGGAAAGCTCGGTGTTTTATAACCATCAGGAAAGGTATATTCCTTTGGAGCACCAGCACATCCACCTTGATCATAACTTCTGACAATAAAAGGAATGCCACCGAAGCCCACTTCAAAGAAAGGAACTTTTATTGCTGATGCAATACTAACCCCAGCACCATGAGTGACACAGGCAGACGCCAAACCCCCACCTGTCGGAGCTCCATCGCTAAACTCAGGTAAAATAATTCGGTGAGACTGGGCCACACCTTTATTGCAAGCAGTGCCATCTCTTTGATCAACAGCATCGGGATTCATACATGAATAAATTGTTAACGGATAAGGCTGACCTCCGCCATCCTTTGATCCAGCTGTACCAAACAATTGGTCAAAGCAGTTTGCCGCACTTAAATTTAAGGCCACTGAAACTTCACCACCGGTTAAATCAATTGAAGCCCGGGCACATCTAAGAGTGCCCTCCATAATTTGACCAACAGAATTTCCATCATACGAAATAGCAGCAAACTCCCAAGGACCATTAGTAAGTTCCATGGTGCCAATAGGAAAGGCCTTACCAAAACTTTGGCCAGTGGCGGGGTTATTACCATAAATAATGATGCCACCTGTTTGAGAGGATAGATCAATGAGATTCCCAACCAGAACTTTCGTCTCCGTAAGTCCTGCCTTCTTACCCGAACAACTTGCAAGTGCAAGAAGAGTAACTAGGATCATTAAAAGTGTTTGAACTGATTTATTTCTCATATACCTCAGAAAGCTTTTCGGTAAATATTGGCGCTTATTAAGGGTATTACTGATTTAAATTACTTATAAAAAAAATCCGATAACCTTATTAAATTCAAACACTTAGAGATGCGTCCATAGGTAAATAAATATCATCACATTTAAAATATGCCATGGTTTTCTGGCGTAGAGGGTTGGTTTTACAAAAGAAGTGCCGAATAGAACCTAATGAAGGTTATATCGTTCATTCTTTTATTTACCTTAGTGCTGGCGCCGTCGTGTACTTCGGTACCTTTCTTTATAAATTCAGACCTAAGTTCAGATAGAGTTCCCGCATCCCAAGTCTTTGGCTCCTGTCTGGAGAACTTTCGCTACTTAGCTAAGATCTCTAAAAACAGAAACCTTTCTAGTACCGTGGGTTTTGAATTTGAAGGCTCCCTCCCCATTCAAATTAGTTACCTAGATGTCGCGAAGAGAGTTAAAGAGAAAGTTAGTAAACTCTATCCTGATAGAGTTATTGAATTAGAAGAAGTCGACTACGATTACGGTCTAAGTGATTACAAAGTTCTGATAAAAAATGAATCAGAGACTCTTATAATTTCGGTCAAAGCAGATATGAGCTTATATTTTGAGGACAAAAGTCTTAACGGCATCGAAATCACTTCACCTGTGATGAAAACTCACAATGATTATATGAACTTCCTGGCCGTCCTTGAGGATCTCAAGGAGCTCAATCTAAAAGCGCGCCAGGATGTTGGCGGAATTCATTTTCATTATGGCCTACCCCTTGATCGCACTTATGCAGAACTTGTTCCTCTCTATGAGGTCTTTGCTAAAAGCTACGACTCTCTCCTTAATTATTTCAAGGCCAATCCAGGCAGGGGCTTTCAAGAGGTCGGCAAGTTTCTAGAATCTTTTAATCAACTCAAAAAGGTCGCGAGCAACACGCCCGAACTTCCCATTAGAAGTTATCAAGTAGGCGCTTTACACTCGCGCTCAATCCTTCGCGTTCTCCCTACTATAAATACATGGGAGATAAGATTCTTCAACAGCACTCTTGACCCCGAGATCAATGAGTTTTACCGCGAGTTTAGTGATCGTCTCTATTCACTTTGGTTAAATCGTGACCCGTCCCTAAAAAAGTTTCTCGATGAACATGAATCCATTGAGGCCAAGGAACTGATGAGCTTTCTAGGTTTTAAAACTTCAGAGACTGACCGCTTAATGGCCAAATTAAGAGTAGAAGAGAGAGAGATTGAGGAGGCCAATCCATTGGATCAAGAGGTGGCCCACTTTTGGACTCATAGTGAGTTTCCAAAATCAATCACGTCCCCCCTCTTTTATCGCTTAGTCCTAGATGATCCACGCCTTAATAACTTAACCGAGGAACTACAGAGCGAAACATTTAGGCGGGCCCGTGAATTTGCCCATGAGTTTCCTGTAATAGAAGAGAAGATCATGCTCTTTGACCTCTTTAAAAATCCACAAGGATTTAAAAAGAATTTTAAAAGTACTCTTGAGAGAATAGAAAATGAAAATATCCAATACCTTTACCAGGCCTTTCATCTGGCACTCATAAGAGATGGAGAGGACCTTATTGCAAGGATTGGCGAATTAGACGATGCTGATAGACAAATATTCCTTATAAACCTTTTAAAAGACTTCACAAAATCGTCTCAATCCCGCGGTGTCTTAAAATCAAAAGTCTTAAAGAGCCACTACCTCTCACTTATAACTCAAACGAGTGATTCCTATCAAAATGAAGAGACGTTGCGATCCCTTCTAAAAATATTTCCGCTGTTTCAAGGGATGGAATCTTCTCCCCTGCCAGAGCTTACGACTCTCGCCAATAATGCCGTTGATATTATCTTAAAAATTCCAAAACGAGATTATGACTACGCAGACCTGCTATCTTTTGTAAATCGCAACAATACCCAAATCAACAAGCGGGTTGCTCTTGGCGACCTTTTAAAAGAGCTTCTTTTGGAAAAACCAAACTTTAATATCTTCTACTCATTTTCTGATTTTCTAAAAACCAATAAGGATGACCTCCTAACAAGTGAGAATATCCGATTCATGACAGAGTATGCCACGAAGCTTGCCCCCAACTTAGATAGAACAAAGATCGTGAACCTGATCCTTCTTTATAAAGAAATGCTAGGAAGTATTGCTGAGGAATCAGACCGATTACTTATGGAAGAGGTCTTAGAGAAGCTAAGGGCCCTCAAAGATTAAAGATCAGTGAAACGTTTGCGACAGGCCTCGGTGCAACAGCCAAGAGGACCAATGTGCTTAAAGAACTCCAAACGATTACGAGTAGAAGCCGAACAATGCCTATTAGAACCCCAGACATTTGTTCTCCCCCAATCCGTAAATCCTTTTTGCCTATAAAGAGTCATCGCACACTTTGCATTATCTAAAATGACGGCCTCATCTCGGTAGGCAGAGCTTCTCTTTATTTCCACGCCATTAGCGTCCCTGACAATGGCCCGACTTGGGTAACATTGACCATTTCGCTTAAGAGTGACGGTGCGGCCATCAACGAAGGCCCTCGTCCCGCTAGGTTGGTTATGCATAGGATGAATACCCCAAGGTCCCCTGCCGCCTTGACCGATATTATCGCGACCAAAAACAGATTCAGAATTTGAGATACAAAGGAAGTGATGAAGAACATCTTGGCTTGATTGAATATTAATGCTGTTAAAATTTTGATTCTTTACCGGAAGATCGCAAACACCTGCCTGCTGAAGAGCTGTCGCCAACTGAATAAGCCTTTGCACGGTGGCATCAGATGTTGGAAGCCTATTAAATTGATTAACTCTATAATAAATTTTTTGAAAACATTCCGTAACTTCCGCATTGGGACCTTTCCCCATCTGCTCCAACTCAGTCATGGTCACTCGGGCCACAAACTCTTCCATGCTAATAACAGAAATCCCCTCTTCCCCCATACCAACAACAGCTTCATGGGCCATCAAGGGATGGATCTCCTGAACATGAGTCCCACCAGACTTAGGGTCTTTACAGTAGAAAATACTCGTCTCCCCCGACTCATCAAGGGCACAAAAAGGCCTCTCATCAGCAAAGGTAGAACTCACCATCAAAAATGTAACTATTATCAGTCTTAAATTCATACCCATCTTTACGGACAGGCCTCACCCTTACTTAAGGATTATTGGTGATTTCAAACATTTATCTACCTAAACCATGCACTTTTTATTTACAAAAAAAGCCCCCAATTTGGGGGCTCTCTCTATAACTTAAATAAATTCAAAAAATTAGAAACTGTAAGTCATTGCAACTCTAGTCATTAGACGATCGAGCGCTAATACACCTACTTTTGAATTGGCAACGGAAGCATCACCACCAGCACCAGAAGTACCGATTAAGCCGTCAACTGAAAGCTTTCCGAAATTCAACGTTGCACCAGCAGACACTACAGTTGCATTTTGGATCGTCTCATCTCTATCCGTCAAATCGTTGGCAGTGCCGTTGTATCTTGTTGTTATCAAGCTACGAGTAGTTAAGTTGGGCAAGTTTGCCGCTGAAAGGTTTTTAGTTTCTCTTTTACCCATTAAATTGGTTGAAACTGAACCCCTTAGAGTCAACCAAGAAGTTGCATTTGACTCGAAACCAATAACAAGTGGAATGTTCGTCAATTTAGCGGTTGCTGCATTAGCTGCATACTTAAGCTCAACTTCTTCAGAAAAGTAATTTACACGAGTGTAAATTCTAGAAGAGCTGGATACTTCTTTAACGTGTCCAACACCAACTTTTATTTCTGTAAAACTACCTTCTGTTTTTGTAGTTCCATTAATGTTGTCCCAAGTTCCGTCTTTATAAGATACATACGGAGTAAAGTCTCCAACCTTATAAGAACCACCTACGTGATATCCACTAGAACCGTCAAACTTCACTTCACTACCAGACGTAAGGTTGTTACTAGCTTCGTTACCAACAGAGATATTAGCAAAAGCCTCAACATCACCCATCAACATACCTAGTCTAACAGCATACCTTTCGTCTTCACGCTTAGCAGCTTCATCCTCACTCTTTGAGTAAAGAAGATTGGCACCCCATTTAATGTCCCCAGCTTCTCCTCCGAAGAAAAAGTCCGTCACATTATCAACAGGATTAAGGTCTGCACTAGCACCAGTTGAAGTCCATGCAGTTGCACGTAATAGGTTGTCAGTGTCAGACTCATTACCTAAGTACAGGCCATAAACGAAATTACCGGCTGACTTAATAAAACCACCCATGGCTTTTTGATCTGCATCCGCATCAATGTTTGCGTTAGAAGTACCATTATCACCTAACTCTAGAAATACCATATCTTTATGATTATGGATGTAAGCTGAGTTAAGGAAGATATTTCTAAAATCATCAATAAAGAAAGAACCATCTTTGTCATCACCTAGGGCAAGGAGTCTGGCTTTTGAAGCAAAAGCTGACCCAGTGAAGGATAGCATTGCTAATGTAATCAAAAACGTTTTCATAAATTCTCCTAAAGAAAGGAGCCAGTCAAAGACTAGCCCCATTTATACTTAATCAATCCTAGATTAGAACCAGTAATGAACTGCAACTCTAGTAGATAGACGATCAAGAGAAAGAGCACCAGTCTCTGTATCTGTCGCTGCAGAACCAGCTGCACCAGTGTTACCAATAACACCGTCAATCATTAACTTACCAAAGTTAAGAGTCATACCAGCTTCAACATTTGTATTATCAGCACCGGTTGCCTTAGTTGTAGCTGTAGATTTTGTCTCAACAGAGTTAATAAGTACTCTTTGAGAGATAGAACCTCTCAGAGTTAACCATGAAGTTGCGTCTGTTTCAAAACCAACTGTTACAGGAAGAGCTGATGTTGTTTGCTCTGTTGTTGTAGTTGACTTATCTTCAGCCTTTCTGTTGAAGTATGAAACATCCATGAACATTCTTGATGTTGAAGAAACTTCTTTGATATGACCAACACCTACAGTTAAGTCAGTTCTACTAGTTTCAACAGCTGCAAGAGTCGCGTTAGTATACTTAGCACCGTCTGTGTTGTAGTTGGCGAAAAAAGTATATCCCATCCAATCATAAGCTAGACCAGCATCAATCGCAGAATCAGCTTCCCACTTGTCAGCGGCCAGGTTTCCACCTTCTGATTCATCGTTTAGACCAATATTAGCGTAAGCTTCAAGATCGCCCATCACCATACCAAGACCTAAGCCAAGTGATGAATGCTTTCTCTCACCAGCAAATGGCGTTGTAATATCTGCACTTGAGTTTGCGTAAGAAAGGCGAGCACCCCACTCAACGCCCATATCGCCACCAAAGAAAAGATCAAGTTCATTGTCTCTTTTTATAAGGTCAGATTCACCGACGACTAGTCCACTACCAGCATAACCTGTAGTAGTACCATTTCTGATTCCATTTTGAGAATCAACATCAGCACCTAGGTAAAGACCGTAGTTAAAAGATCCACCATTTCTAAAGAATCCACCTTCAGCAGATGGAGCTATAGCGCTATCATCAGTACTAGCGGCAGTACCCCATTCTGTAACGATGTAATTATTAGTTTTGTTAATGTTTGCAGCATTTCGGAAAACGTTACGAGTATCATCGATGTAGAAAGATCCACGATCCCCGTCTTGTCCTAAACCACGCATTCTGGCTTTTGTAGCGTAAACACTAGTAGTAGCAAGTGTCGCAATTGTTGCGAGTACGATTTGCTTTTTCATCAATCTTCTCCTTGAAAATGATGATTACGTTATTCTTTAACGTAACCTGTTTTCTCGTTATTAATAAAAAAATAAAATAACAATTTTATAATTATCTAAATTTTCGTGCCGACTGGCATAAATGTCAACTACTTGAAAGGCTTTGGTCAGAAAAAAAACAGAGTATTAATCTAGCTTTTCTGAAGAGAGCCTAAGATTTCTTGATGACGATAGGCCGCACGAGCAAGAAAAGAGACCTGTTTCTGTGAATCTTCGAAGCACTCATTAATGTCAACACAATTAACCATCGGTGCATTGAAGCTGGCCATTTGGAGGTTCTGCCAATCATTTTCGAGAGTCTTAAAAAGAGAATCGTCAATTTTTAGACATGGAGAAGTTGGCGTGAGTTTTATGAATTCTTCGCCGGCATTAGTGGCATTTTCGCCAAATATTTTTTCTAAATTTTTCTTTAAAAGACGAATCTTTTTGGTAATTTCGTCCTCATTTGTGTGATTCATATCCATAAAAGTGACAAACTCTCCCCTTTGTCCGCCATTTTCGAGGTCTTTAAACTCGCCAACGAAGTGTCCCCACTCATGCGTATATGAGAGAGGTATAAAGAGAGTTTCTTTCTTTTCGGTAATTTCTTTTAAAAAGTCTATTTGAACGTATAGAGCGGAAGGCGCTGCTGCTTCTTCACAGAAAGTAATGAATTCATTCGTTAATTCATTCTTTAATTCATAGGTATCAAGAAAACTCTGTGGACCGCCACCCCAATAAAGGTGACCACAATTTAAAATATCATTATTGGTAAGCTCAACTTGAAAGTTCGCAGGCTCCGCAAGGTCTACTGGCACGGTCTTTAGGACGGCCTTTACCCCAACATCCATACGAGTCTTTTCAAGTTCTTCGTAAAGTCCCTCTTCTTTAAGAAAGGGAAAGAGCGCGAAAATATCAAAGTCTGCTCTCTTATAAGTAAAAAACTCTTCATTCCAAAGCAGCTTTTCAGACTTTGCTCTACCACCAAAAGGTCGCCATCTAAGCTCTTTAAAGAACTCTGCAGGTGATTCCACCTCATTAGTCTCTATATCTGGGAATACTCTTTTGAATTTTTCAATATTCGCCTGACCTCGCAAAGTATTCGGGCCAAGAGGCATAAGGTCTCTCTCCGAAATAGGACGAGGGCACACCCAAGCAACCTGTTCTGGTCCAAATGCCTTTTGAAGCTCAAGCAATAGCGCCACACTAAAGAGATCATCTCCTACAACAACGTGAGGGCGATACAAGGTTTTAATATCGTTATTTTCTACTTTTTTAAGACTTAGAAGATTAAAACCAGAGCTCATAAAGGCCAGACTCCCGACAAATAGTGTGTGTCAGGCCATTTTAGCGTGCAAATTTCCTTGATGGCAAGGATCGACAAGAAAAGTCAGGTATCAAAATTTAAAAAACACTCTACTTTACTGCTAGAGTGTCTCCAGCGCGGATTCTGCGACTTTTTAGGATGTGATAATTAGAAACGATCAATGTATCGAGAGAAGTTCCAGTCCTGCGAGACACAGTCCATAAGGAGTCGCCTTTTCTCACCTTATAGTAAGAAGGAGAAGCAATCTTACGACCGCGTCTGAGCGCTCTCTTTATTCTCTTATTCCATGCTCTTCTCATGCGAACAGTCTTACGTGGTCTCTCGTAGAGATCCGCATACATATTGGCCTTAACATTTTGCCCCTCTTTAAAAGGAAGCAAGATCTTTTGACCACGGGCCAATGATTTGCCCTCAGAAATATTGTTAAGCCATGAAAGCACTTTCTTATCTTTAATTTTAAACTTGCGAGCAACATCTTTTAGATTACTTCTGCGCCCCTTAACGGTGTAGCTCATGAAGTTTGTTGCAAGAAGCTTTTCAGGACTACCATCACAACAGCTGGCAAAGACTCTCTTATTTCCAACAGGGAGTCTTAAACGATAATTGCCTACTGGTGGCGTGAACCAACGTAGAATTTCTGGATTTAAACGCTGAATTTCTTCAAACTCAACATCTATCTCTTTTGCTACTTTAAACAGGTCTGTTGCGGGACCAACTTCAACTTCTTGAAAGTCTAATGGCTCGTGAAAATCAATATCTTCGAATCCAAAAGTCTTTAAGTTTTTCCCAATAATGGCCAAGGCCATAATCTTTGGAACATAGTTCTTTGTTTCACTCTTTAGGTAGCGACCTTTACTGATACGCCAAAAGTTTTCCGTCTTATAACGACGAATGGCCCGGCCCATTTTACCTTCACCAGCATTGTAAGAAGCTGCCGCTAATTCCCAAGAACCAAACTCTTCAAATAATTTTGTTAAATAGCGTGAGGCCGCAATCGTTGCCTTAATAGGGTCTCTTCTCTCATCGACATACCAATCGATATGAAGACCGAAGCGCTTTCCGGTATAAGGCATAAACTGCCAAGGACCCACAGCGCGCGCCCAAGACTTGGCTTTTGTTTGAAAACCACTTTCGGCCATGGCCAAAAAGATAAGGTCTCTTGGAAGACCATGCTCTTCTAGAATGGATCCTAGAATAGGTGCATAGCGACCCGCTCTTGCGCCATAGCGCTCAAAGAAGCCTCGACCTCTATTGAGAAAATAATCCATCCATTTTTTAACAGCTTTGTTATAAACAACAGGAATATCAAAATAATAATTCTCAAGACCTAGGTGTTCTGCACCATAGAGAAAATAAGTCTTCTTATTATGCTCATGGGGCTTTTCAATAACTGATGAACCGATAATAGCAGAACTATCATGATCTTCTTCTGCCTCACGAGCAGCATTGATGGCCTTTTGTCTTAGCTCAGAAGAGACGACTATTTCTTCATCTAATTTCTTAGGTAATTCAGCATTTTTTACGGGAGCTTTCGTAGCACAAGAACTCAAAAGAATAGAAAAAATGGCGATTATATATTTGGGTGAGCAATTCACTAAATTATTCTCCTGAACAACCTCATTTCAATGCACAATCGAGGCATCTCCATCATCTCAACCGCGAACGTTTGGGTCAACATTGCAATAAGTATCACCTATAAGGCCGCTTAAGTCTTTAAAAATTGGAGAGAATTAACGCCATTTTTACAGGAAACAATCATATTGCCAAAAGCCTGAGTCTTTTTATTTAGTACAGGCCTTGAGTTCTATGGACTTTGCTTCTTTAAATTGAATCACTTCCGATGGTCCATCGGGCACACCAAGAATGACATCAGAGGTAAATTTTATTCTTTTATCATCAAGCTTAAAGGAACCTGAATCATCATCTCCGTGACACACAAAAACTTTCTCTTTCATTGAACAAAAGAAGAGACTGCTTAATTCAGAATCCTTTGCGGACGCTATGATCACCTGGGACGCGCTCTTTCTTATAACTTTGTAGGGTTTCATTTTATATGAAAAACAATCGGCCCAACTATTAAAAGAAAATAGAAAACACACAAATATTATTCGGTACATGTTTCAATATCCTCCATCCCCTCTCTTCCCCAGTTAAGAACCAGACTAGGTCCACTGTTAGCAAGAGATTCGATCATATAATAGTTTTCTGGTTTTATTGAAGGACAGCCCCACGATGATCGGTGCGGGGAAACGTGCATATACTTCCCAGTTATGGACGCCAAATTATTAGTATTTTGAAGACCAAAGAGGTGCACGGCCGAAGCGCGCCTTGGTCCACCAGCATTTTGCACTTGGCGTGCAACGGCATTGTATTGAGATGTCTGGGTCGTTGTATTGGTAAAGTCAAAGGCCTCATTATGAGTAAAGAAAGCGCCTTTTACTGTTGTGTGTAGCCCATCACCATTTCTAAAACCATTGCGGCCACTTCGACAGGTCCCTGTTCCTAAATTAAAGTAGTCTTCAACTACAACGGCATCACTCCCCTGACATAAATCAATATAGTACATGCGACCGCGACAATTATCGCCACCACTTGAGGGACTGCGATCATCTGTATCATTGATGACCATCTGACACTTATTGGGAAGCCCATTAGCGAGTAAACCATTTTCTAATTGATCTCCAGTCATTCCCATCATCGATGGGTGATTAGATGGCTTTAATCCCTGAGAATCAAAACATTTATTCGTTCTAAAAGAAGTCGCATTGAGCTTCATCACTTTTAAAGCGTAGTTCAAAGCATCTTCGGGAATATTACTACTATAAAGTTGTTCACACTTTGCTTGCCACTCAGCATCTGTTCCAGGAATCTGGCAATTCTCACTTATAGTGCCATTATCTCTTTCACCATTTGGCGGACAATCCGGAGAACTTGGTGGGTCACCACCTTGAGAAATAGCTTCTGCGGCCTGTGCATATTGATCGAGAAGTGAAGCGTATACAAAACCATTATCAATATTCGACTTGGCAGAGATAAAGTCTCCCGCCCTTTCAGTGCCATCTGAATTAAATACTCTAAGGCGATAAAACCAACTGCCCTCTCCAGCAATTTCAAATTGTAAGTTTTGTTCCGGCTGAATATCGATGGTTTGACCAGAGGACTGGTTGAGAAGTGAGATGCCACGATTCAACTCATACCTTTGCTCAGCATAGAGATTTAAAGTATAGAAAATGAAAAGGACAAAAAGAATTCTCATAGCAACCCCAACTTTTAACAACGTTTAGCTTTTCGTCTAGTTTAAGGAGAATTCTTATTTATTGGATCGATATTCTGGTTAAAACCTTATGATTACTTAGCCTTAACCTATAGTTGAGTGAATAAATCAAGGCCATCTAGTGCCTTAATTTGTGGGCAATTTTAGGTATTTCCTCAAGGCCTTTTTCGCGCCTTCTTTATCAAGCCCGCTTTCCTCGGCCGTACTAAAAGCTTCTGCTGGTGATTGGCCATGATCTTTTTTAAAGTGAGCTCCCACCCAAATTGCGACTCTATTTCCTGAAGAACAATGAACTAAGGTTTTACCTAACTTACGATTCTTAACGATAGTCTCTGTTACTCCATCGACATAAGCATCATCGATATTCATATCCAGTGGAAAAGGCCGGTGAGAATAAATCATTCCCAATTTTTTAGCGGCCCTTCTCTCTTCAAGCTCATCATACTCTGTCGATCTTCTTAGGTTTACGATATGAGTAAATCCTTGATCCTTTAGTTTTTTGAGATCTTCCATTGATGGCTGACCCGTGAAGTAAATATCTTTAAAGCTATGGGCCTTAAGATTGTCACCTACCACCATTTCTTTTTTATTAAGGTGAGAACAAGACACCAACAAAAATAGTGAACAGAATAATGTTAAATATCTCATCATGACTTATGAACCTCTTCATCAGTTAAGAAAGAATCTACAACGATGGCGCCCACGGCATCGCCAAAGACATTCACTGTTGTTCTAAACATATCAAGTAGTCTATCAACAGCAAGTATGAGCCCAATACCTTCTAGTGGAAGACCAACAGCTCCTAGAACAATAGACATCGTAATTAGTCCGGCGCCTGGAATGGCCGCAGCACCAATCGCTGCCAGAGAGGCCGTCATAAAAATGATAACCTGCTGACCAAGACCTAGATCAATTCCATAGGCCTGAGCAATAAAGATTGCCGCCACAGATTCGTAGAGTGCCGTCCCATCCATATTGATTGTGGCCCCTAAGGGCAAGACAAACTTCGCTGTCGCCTTTCTAATGCCTAAGTTTTCTTCTACTGACGTCATGGTAATCGGAAGAGTTGCAGCAGAGGAAGAAGTAGAAAAAGCTGTTAATAAAGGAGCTGAAATTCCTTTTAAAATAAATAAGGGAGATTTCTTTAAACGAGCAGAAGCTACGAACATTAAGAAAATCGCGTGACAGGTTAGCCCAACAATCACGGTAAGAATGTATTTACTCAAAGAAACAATGGCCGAAGTCCCTGACTTGGCCATCACGTCTAGCATCAGTACAAAAATACCAATGGGAGCAAACTTCATAATGACGTGGGTAAGTTTTAGCGTCATCTCTTCAAGGGCCGCCATAAAATTATTAACCGGCGCGGCCTTCTCTTTTACATAAAGAGAAACAATTCCCATAAAGATAGCAAACACAATAATTTGTAATATATTGGCATTGGCCAAGGAGCTAGCTGGATTGGTAGGAATGGCATCCATCAAAACACCAAGGATCGTATCGTAAAGTCCTTTTTGCTCACTTACCTTTGAGGCCATATCTCCTGTTAAACCTCCAAGACCGGCACCACCAAGACTTGTTCCGACACCCGGATTAATTAAGTTTACAAAGATTAGGCCGAAAAATACGGCAATGACTGTTGTGATGAAATAGTAGCCAACGGCCTTTCTTCCCATTGAACCAAGTGCCTCAGGTGTGCCTAAGTTGGTCATGGCCATATAGATCGAGGAAAAAACCAGCGGAACAATAACCATTTTTAAAAGTCTTATAAAAATCGTTCCTATCGGCATAATGTAGGAAACATAGGTCTCTTGCCCTGTAGAGTGAATTAGAAGACCAATGATTAAGCCCCCCACCATGGCGTAACCTATTCTTTGTGCCTCTTTCTTCGATGCTTCCTGCATGAATTGCCCCTTTCAAAATGCTCATGATCAATTGAGATAGAATATTCTTAGCATTGTAACGAAATCAATCCCTTAACAGTATGCAAAAGACTTTTTTTCTCCTATTACTTATTTCCCTTTTTCCGACAAAATCGTTCGGCCAAATCGAGCCGCCTAATTATAACTTCTCCCTAGACACTCTCGGGGATTTTTACCCTGGAAAAAAGTTTGAGGGGATGAAAATCAAATATGGTCAAGGTGAATTAGAGTTCGATCGAGGCCCGTCCAAAATTTATAAATTCTATATCACTCATATTCGCTACAAATTCCCCATCTTTGTTAAAATTTACCAAGGGGAATCTGTTGGATTTTTTGCGCGCTTACCGAGCTACTTTCTCCATGATGTTTTTCATCAAAGCTTAATCAATCGCTATGGAAAACAAGATGAATATTCAAAGGTCGGAAACGCTGCCAATTATACTTGGAGCAATGAAAAGAATTTAAAACTTATCTATCAAGGCCAGTGTGTGCTGACCTGCTTTCCCATGTATTTGTCAGGAGAGATGGTGAATCCCCCCAAAGGCTTCCCCGGAACAACCGATATCTTACAAGAGTTTAAGGTCGAGGGTTTTACCAATATTTAATTTTCTAATTTTTTCTGACGAACTAGAACTAAAGCACTTACCCCAATCAAAACCATTATCATGCAAAGGATCTGCCCCATCGTGGTCGTTCCACCAAAGTAGTAACCAAGTTGTGAATCTGGTTCACGAAAGAACTCAACGATATAGCGAAAGACTCCATAGCCAATCAGGAAAGTGGCAGCGAGGTATCCGTAGTGTTTAACTTTTCTTAAGAGGAGCCACAATATTGCAGACAAAACGAGTCCTTCGAGCACTCCTTCATAAAGTTGAGAAGGGTGGCGAGGATATGGTCCTCCTCCTGGAAAGATGAGTCCAAAAGGAGAATCCGTCATGCGCCCATAAAGCTCACCATTAATAAAGTTCCCAAGACGACCAAAGAAGAGTCCCGGAGCTCCGGCCAAGGCAACATTGTCCATTACTTGGGCCCAAGAAATACCATTTTTCTTAGCAAAAATTAAACCTCCAACCAGCAGACCGGCCAAGGCGCCATGAAAACTTAAGCCACCATTCCACACAGCTAACAGTTCAGTAAGGTGACTCTTGTAATAGCCCCAATTATAAATGAAAACGTAGAATATTCTGGCACCTAAGAACATACAAATAAACATGACAGTAATTAGAGAGTCGACCTTTTCTTTTTCAACCTTAAAAAAGCCTCTATCGACGAGCTTCTTCAATAAAAAATTAGCGAGCACAAAACCTACGACATACATCATGCCATACCAACGCACTTGCAAGGGACCTAGAGTAAAAATATTGGGATCAAAATCAACGACCATGAATCATCCTTTTCTAATTTTAGATATTATTTTAAGGATTAAGCCACAACTGAAAAGCCGCTAACCAACATGAAAGCTGACAAAGATCCTTTATCCTAATTAGGTTAGTATATTCAGTAATAATTTTAGGTCAAAGCTTCTTTACGATTTTGGAATGATTCTCTTGGATGAATAAGACCTTCTCCGCGCCGAGATGCAGCTTGTAAGAGTTGCCTTATTGGTAGGCTATGACCTTCAGGATCGAAGAAACTGGTATGAACAGAGAGAAAGCTCATAAGTTCTTCAGTCGTCATTTTAATATTTTTATTTTTTAATTTGTTATCGAGTCGTAAAATTTTAAGACGACTTGGAATACTTTTAACTCCATCCATACTCAGAACTTTTCTTTTATTAAAATCCAAGAAGACTGCTTCCCCCTGACTTTCCTTGGCCTTCAAAACCACAAGACCTTCTTTGACAGGTACTCCCCAGAAACCAATCACACCAAGAGGAGCGAGGGCCCAAGAGAGAAAGCGGTTAAGAACAGTACGCGCA
>JAFMBV010000076.1 GCA_017858255.1 Bacteriovoracaceae bacterium | reverse complement strand
CTGATGAGATAGTATCAATAGGATTAAAGGAACTTAGTGATAAGAAGAAATGAAAGTCTGCTTCAATTTCCTCGCATGTGATTTCAAGAAATTCAAGTATATCTGGCTCATCTTCAACTATATAAATTGTGAGGTTATTCATATTGTTGCCTATTCAACTCTTCAACAATAGTATTTGATTTCTTTAGTCTTTGGGTGAGCAAGCGTGATAAGTTTAAAACTAAAAGTGAGAATATTTTATTGTTCTTTTTGTATAGAGAAAAGATTGTGTCGTATTCTATGACAAGAACGTCTGTTTCTTCCTTAGTCACAACATCAGCAGTTCTTGTGTTCTCATTGATTAAAACAAGTTCGCCAAAGACATCACCTTTGTTTAATTCAGCTATTTCGATAATATTATTGGCAATATTCTTCTGTACAGATGCCTTCCCACTAAGAAGAATATATATCTCCTTTCCTATGTCGCCTTCTTTCACAATAGCTTGACCAGCATCATAACAGGCAACACTACAATCCTTTAAAATTGTATCTACTTCTTCATCAAAAAGTTCGTAGAAGAGTGGGCAACCTTTAATAAACTGTAAATTGGACATGGTCCTTACGCACCTTTCTTAGTAGATTTTAATTCAACTTTTTTTAAACTGACGAGTTCATCCATTTTATCAAGCATTTTTGGTAATACTTTAATAAGTTGTTTTTCGATGGTTGTACCACCATGAATACTGTACCAAAGGTTTTCAAAAGTATTTGATACTGACTTAAAGACTTCGTCTCGCATGTCACTAATTGGATATAATGTATTTAAAAATGTCATAATTATGGAACAAACAATACCCATAATAGAAGTAGACATGGCGAACGTCACACTATCAACAAATGCAGAGAGGATATTTCCTGACTCCGCTATGTTATCAAAGTTTATATTTCCAATTTGTGGTAAGGCCAAGCTAATGCCAATAAAGGTTCCCAGAATTCCCATGACAATGAAAATACCGGGAAGAATGTCAATGATTCTTGAAACACCTTCAATTCGGAAAAAACCAAATAATTTTACCCAATGTTCGTCATTCTCCATGACCTTTGCTGTTAAGTCACTAAAGCTAGGAGGGTAGTGCGACTTAAAGGCACCACTTTCACTATTAATGCTGGCGATTAAGCCTTTCTCACTTTTCATATAATCATTTAAAGACAATACCTGAGAGGCATTTGATCCCTTTAATCTCTGTTTCTCTTTGTCGTCTTTCTTAGGAAGAAAGCGAATGGAGCGAGTCGGTAATTTAGAGGTTACTTTTTTCAGTAGTGAAGACAAGTAGCCATCTATATCCTCTATTTCGTCAGAACTTTGTTTTTCTGCTTCTAATAAGGAGTCCATTTCACGAGTAAAAGTATGAAAATAGACTTGATCATATTTACAAGATTTGTATGCCAACCATCTGAAGGCCAGGGCAGATACGAGTAGGCCCAACATGCACTCAATCATATAGTTGGAAAAGAAATAAAGTATGGCATCAGTCATATTTGGCCTCTTATTAATTTATATAGAGAATCAATTACTTTTGTATCGTCTTTTAACGTGAAATTAATTTCGACTCGTCTTGATTGATAACAATCATATTCACCGCAATCTTGTTTACCCGTTGAAGGTTCGCTAGAAGGAGACCTTAATACAGGTAGTGAGTAACTTTTGCCTATAGTTTTTATTTTATTTCTTAAAGAGAGTCTATTTGGAAACTCTGTGAAATCTGGGCCTAGTATGTAAACAGCAATTTCACTTGATCTATTTGAACTTAGGGATAAGTTGTAACTGTAAGCTTCTGGGTCACTACTCTTTGGGTCAACATAAGTATGTCTAAAAGTAGGTGAGGCATGTCCTATGATATTTACACTCATAACGGCATCCGAAACCTGTGGGTCTTCAAACAGGACCTTAGAGTAAATGGGGATAATGGCCTTTAACGTTTCCTTTACTCCATCCGTTAGTTCATAACTATTATTCGTAAAGAGAAAGGAGTCATCCATTAAAAAAGTGATGTTGCCGGTTTCTGGATCTGTAGTTATCCCAAGACCCAGCTTTGCATGGCCTAGCTTTTGATGAATCTGTTTGGCAAGTTTCTTTCTAAGGTTATCCTTAGCGCTAGCTATACTGCGACCATTTCCTGCTTGTTTACCTTTAAGAGTGCCTCTCATTTGTTTATTTAAGGAGAGTAGCTTTTTATTGTCTCCTCTTAATCCTTTTAATTCACCTTGAATTTGGGACATCTTTTCATTTTGTTTATTTAGTCGAGATTCAATGTTTTTGTTTCTACGTTGAGTAGAACCTAGCTTGGATGCCATTTCTGAAAGCTTTTCTTGCATCAATGTACTTTTATATTTTTCCTGTTTAGCAACTTGTATATTTCTCTTTTCTGACTCTTCTGCGCTTTGATTTAAGACTTTGTACTCTTGAACTTTTTTATGCATTAATTCATAGTTGACCTTATCGCTCTTGTACTTGGCCTCAATGGCCTTTAGTGCCACAGTCTTTTGAGAGGCTTCTTTGCTTATGACCTCTAAACTTTGAGATAACTTTTTGGTTTTAATAGATAACTCACTTACTAAAGAGCTTTGCGTCTGTACCTGTTTAGATTTTTCAGTAATGACCTGCTCGTAGTTTTCCTGTAGTTTTTTAAAAGAGTTTCTTTCTTGTTTTAATTTTTCTATTAGGTCCCTCTTCACGATTACTAATTTTTCTTCATAAGATTGTTCCATTTTGTCTTTTGAGTCTTTAAGTTCACTTTCTCTAGATTGAGAAATTTTAATTTGATGGTCCATCTTAGTGATCTGTTGGTCATTCTTCTTAATTTTTAGATTTCTCTCTTGAAGTTTTACCCTTGTGGTGTGCAAAGTGTCTTGAATTTCATTCATTACCGCTTCACGCTTCGTTTGTTGATTTAGTAACTCTGAAACGAGGGTTTTATGACCTTCAATTTCATGGATGAGTTCATTTAACTCTGTTATTTTTCCTTTAATGGCATCTTTGTACACGGATATCTTATTTATAGACTTATTTAGTTTTTGTTTTTTTTGCGCCATCTCTTCTTTGACGGCCTTAGGAACTTTACCCTTTAGGATCTTCTCTGTATTTTTTTCGACTGCCATACTTTTAAAGGCCGTCACTTGACTCTTCAAAATGGCAAATACAAACATGACAAGAAAGATTACTGATAGTGATGTGAACATATCACTATAAGAAGTCCAGATACTTCCTTCTGACTTACTCTTTTCAATTGGTCTTCTTCTTCTCATACCAAAGTTTATCGGTATGAATAATTTTTTTTGAATCAATTCATACGTGACTATGGATTAATTCTTGTTAATATTTCAAGCGCCTTAATAATCCTTAATAAATTGCTTATTTTGAGCTAAATTGATTTGCAATAAGGAGACTAAATCACTGTTATACTCAGTAGATCTCCTCTCTTTTCCGATAAAGAGTGTATGAAAGTACAAATATCATTATTAATTCTAGTTATCTCGCTTATAGGTTTATTCTCACCAACGGTTTCTCTGGCCAAGGGATTGGATTCCTTTCGCTATGATAAAAATAAAATTATAGAACGGAAAAATTTAACCGACGCTTATGCTCGCTTTGGGAAAACCTATAGACCTTTTTCTTCAGATCAAAGCAATCTTGAACCAAAGTTGGCCTCCCAATTACAAAAGATTTTTAGCCTCACTGATATGGCCGTTATTGAAAAAGTTCTCCTTCTCGAATTCATTGGAAAAATTCATCAAGAAGAAATTTCTCGAAGTACACCTTATAGGGATTACTACCAAGAAATTATAAGTGAAATGAATTCTTTGGATTTAAAAGATAAGCGCTTAATTAAAATTAGAAAAGATCTCCTAGAGGGGATTAACTACCACAGAGAAGTCCTCGATACATGGCTAGAAGCCGCGCGTAGAAACCGAGTCGATAGAGTTCAAAATGCAAGTGGCCGTTGGGTTCATTATGGAACAAGCACCGGTGATAAAATTTTCTATCAGCTCTACCATAATTTTATTAGGGAAAATTTTAAAGAAGAGTTACCTGAAAATTTAGAAGCAATTAGCCGCCATCTCTGTGTCCTTGTGTTTTAATTATTCCGTATATATCGAAACAAAAGTTTCTCTTTCTTAATGAATTGAATTTTAATCATATCGATAATGGATAGAGATCATGGAACTGGAATATTTTTGGTAATAAAATAGGGGTACTCTAATTATGGATTGATTATGAAAAAAATTAATGGGGAACCAGAAAAAAAACCAGAAACAGATTTACCACCAAAAGAGCGTCCAACTGAACCGGGAAAGGAAAATCCATGGGTCGTGCCAACCGAAGAGCCGACTGTGCCCGACAAAGACCGACCATGGCGAAGACCAGAAGATCCTGATCATCCAATTGAACCAATTTCTCCGTCACCTTCTGCCATACATAGTTCCCTTTATTTTTGAAGACCCTGGTTCTTTAATCGAAGCTACTACGATAAATTGTGAAAGAGTGGCGGTGGTGAGGTTAACGAACGCAAGGTAAACTTATCAACTAATTCCTCTTCACTCATTAATCCACTTAGCAGTATCTCTTCCTTAATTGTTCTATGATTTTTTTCTGCCTTGCGAACAAGATCAGCGGCAGCATCATAACCAATAATGGGTGAAATTTCAGTTATAACCATTTTTGTTTTTTGAGTATATTCTTCTATTCTTTTTAAATTTGCCTTCAGCCCAACCAAACAATAGCGAGTAAAGGAGTGTACTGAATCACATAATAGGGTAATAGAGTGAAAAATATTTCTGATTAATAGTGGTCTGAAGGTATTGAGTTGCAATTTTCCTTGCATACCACCTAGAGTTATAGAAATGTCATTTCCTATAACCTGACAGCAAACCATCGAAAGAGCTTCACATTGAGTAGGGTTGATCTTTCCTGGCATTATAGAGCTACCGGCTTCATTCTTAGGCAATATTAATTCACTAAATCCCGTGTCTGGTCCACTGCCAAGAATAATTAAGTCAGTCGCCATTTTTAGCAAAGAGCAGGCCAATGTTTTAAGTTGGCTTGATAATTCTACAATCTCGTCACTTGAAGAAATACCTCTAAATAAATTGTTCATTTTCTTAAAATTAATCCCATATTCATTGGATATGAGCACAGCTGCATATATGGCGACTTCTGTAGGACAGTTTATGCCCGTACCAACAGCAGTTCCTCCAAGAGGAATTTCCTTGGTCCTTTCTAATGTATCTTCGATACGTTTTTTATCTTGGCAAATTTGACTTTTAAAGGCCGAAAATTCTTGTCCTAAAGAAATTGGGACCGCATCCATTAAGTGAGTTCTACCAACTTTTACTATTTCTTTAAATTTATGTTCAATTTTTAAGAGCTCATTTTCAAGTGAATTTAATACTGGTAAGAGCTTTTTTACGATAAGAGCTGTTGCTGAAATATTTAACGCCGATGGAATAACGTCATTTGATGATTGAGACAAATTAACATGATCATTAGGATGAACTTTGTATGACTTACCGTCCTCTTTTAAGTAATTTGTAGCGACACGAGCAAGTACTTCGTTAACATTCATATTTATTTGAGAACCACTACCTGTCTGCCAAATCTTTACAGGAAATGAAGAGTAATCCCTACTTTCTAGAAAATAATCTGCCGCTTTAACAATGGCAAAAGATTTTTCCTGATCTAATAGACCAAAGTTGTTATTCGATAGCGCCATTGACCTTTTAATAATGATTAAGGCCCTGATAAAGTCATGATCAAATACTTCCGTACCAATATCAAAATATTTTAAAGACTTTTGAGTTTGTTCCCCCCATAGATAGGTAGAAGGGTTTTTCGTATCTCCTTTAGTTTCGATATCCTCGGTATCATTAACATTAATAAGGTGCCCTCCCTCATTCTCCCATTCCATTAAGACGTGCCGATAATGTTCTTTTGTATTCTTTACAGTTTTAGTTCGCATAATATTGCCGCCATTAATTAGGGTTTTCTTCACCAGATCTCAATGCAGAGAATATCATCTAAAAAAAGATTTCAATCTAATCTGTGACTAGCTTTCAGGGGAGGTGAGTCAGTATGAAATTTAAGATAAATCATGATTTAAACAGATTTATGAGATGATTTATGGATGGACGATCTTACACGAAGTTTTAACTTGATCTTCGGTTTTCATCTTCAATTGAAAATTACGATCAATCAATGAATTCCTTGTCATGGTGATATTATCAATAATATAGTTTTCGATGGGGGTTGAATCTCCAGTGTTATTTCCAGGAAAAGGTCTATTTCTATTATTTTGGACTTCTCTTTTTTACTTCAAATTCGATGGTGTAGGAGACTGCTTTTTCAATGTTGGCGCTAACACACTTTGTACGCTCTTTATTACAAACCTTATTATAGTAAGGCACGAAAAGATCATATTGAATCAACTCTCGCATATCGTGAAACTGGTCTCTAGAAAAGTTTTCGGATAGGAGTTGGCCATTTCCGATATTGGGTAGGTCTTGGTAAGTGGGGATACTGTTTCTTCCTCCAAGTCCTGGCATGGTAATCATTGGAATATTGTGAATCATTCCATTATCCATTGATGGCATACTTCTTGAGAACGACCCTAAAATTGAGCGCAGACCTCTCGTGAGCATGTTAAAGTTATATTTGGGGTCACCAAAGCTTATTTCAAGCTTAAAGCGACTTCCCTCAGCGATTTCAAGGGACTCATTATTGATTCTATGATTTGACTGAAATGAGGCGAGAGACCCTTGCCAATTGGCGGGAATCTTTGCGCCTTGGTACCACTCATCAACTATTTCGTATTTATTTCTTTTGTTCGTTGAGTATAGGCTGACTTGTGCTCCAAGTGGCAAAGCATAGTCACATGGGCTCGTACACACTCCATCTTTACAGCTTTTTTTACAAAGGTTTTCAATTAAAAAAGGAATATTAATGGATGTTCTTTCTTTTCTCTTTTTGAAAGTAATCTCTCCAATATTCAGAGTGGGAAAGACCCATGACTCTGGTAGGGTTGGAGTTGATGTGCCCATATCATCGGTTAAGGGGATGAGTTCGCTTCCCGCTTGTATATTTATTTGGAGGCGTGTCTTACCGAGAAGGTTTAGGTAACCTGTCTCGCCGTCATTACTGCCGGTGTAATAATAGACGATTTCTGAATCAACCGCACTTGGGTTCATCTTATTTTCTTTTAAGAAGTCTCTATCATTGCAGTTACTGCTTCCCGCTACGGTAAGGGTAAACTTTGCTAACTCATGATTCTTGAATAGGCATTTACCGCCTTTGATAATGACATTGAAGTCATCAATCTTCTTTATTTCACAGTGCTCTTGAATTTCATCAAAAATTATCTTTTGAGGTCCATTTTTAGTCAGTTTGAACTCTAAACAATTCCTTAGGGTCAGCACTTCTTTTGAGAAAAGTTGTTTTGATTCTTCACCACTCATCGCTTCAAAGGGGGTTTGGAGGTTTTTTTAAGAGCAGTGGTATGGTGTAATATTATCTTCTAAAGCTGTTGTTGCAATGCCCGGGTTTTTTGGGACATGCTTTACTCCAGTTCCGATCATTAAGTAGTTACTATATTCTTTTTTACAATTTGGGATATTGATTTTTTTATCCGCAAACTGATCACCATCTAAATTATAAAAAAATTCTTTATTCGATTCGTAGGAAGATGAGAAGTATAATCCATCCGTTACCCCGAGCGAGCAACTTGCTGAGCTTGCACTAGCAATACTCAGCATCCATGTTGAAAATAAAAAGATAAGAATGGTTTTTTTCATAATTCTCAAAAGGGGAGCCAAATCGTTGGCCCCCCATTATTAAATTTAATGATTAATTATAACCTAAATTTAATTCCTTAAACGTTGTCATGAGTTTCATTTCAAGAGTACGACGCTCGTGATCTCTAGTTTTTGTTGAATTTTCTCTAAATTCATAACTTACCCCATCTCGAGGTCCGCGAACTGGAGTATACAATGAGTATGGTTGAAAGTTTACAAGATCAAACTCTGCAAACGATCCATCTGTGTTGTAACTTGGATACTCATAATAGATTTTAGCGCTTAACTGAGAATCAAAAAGGTATTGACGATTACCAGATCGAACTTCAACTGTAGCATCTAGAGAAGAGTTTTCTGATCCAACTGGATCAGTTCCATCATAATTTCCATCATTGTAACACTTTCTGATTTTGAAACTAGTTCCATAGATACTTGAATTGAGTTGGAGCTTTACATCAGTTATCACAAATACAGCTGGATCAATATTATAATATTTAAAAGGGTTGTCTTTGTTAATAACCAAAATTTCTGTAAAAATAGCACCTGAGAATCTATTTAAAACAGTAAGAATCATCTTATCTGTGCCTTCAAAATCATGTGGAATATAAGCCGTACCGTCAAAATCATAATGACCAATTTCAACTGAACACGGATAAAGGCCAAACTCTGAAGCTGGTCCTTGTGAAACAAGAGAAACATTTAATTCTGACGTAGCACTTGTTAGCTCTTGCCCACTATATTGGGCCACAGCACTTGAAGCCAAAAGTAGAGAAAGCATACATAATAATAATTTCATTCATTTCCTCCTAAGAAATGGTTAATAAACAGAAAACATGGTTTTAATTAAGTCTTTGAAAGATAGGCTTTTAGAAGATTCGCTGAGGTGCGACAAGGAGAATTCACGAATTGTAATAAAGATGCGAGTGAGGAGGCTCTTTCATTTGTTGCCAAAATTAATTCTAGCGAGACAAGGTATTCGCCAGAGAGGCTTAAAGTGTGTTCTGCAGCATTTTCCTCGAGATTCTCTACTAAGGGCCCTAAGTTATCGCCCTGTGTAAGGAGAATTTACTTAGAAAGTTCCTTGTAAATAGGTCTAATTTACATCCTTAATAGAGGGTATTATTAACGATCAAGGGGTCTCTTTTTATATAGGTGGCGATATTTTCTAAGGAAATTTTCGCGATATTTTCGAGGGCCTCTTCAGTAAAAAAGGCTTGATGAGATGTGATGAGAACCTTAGGAAAACTCATGAGTCGAAGTAAGCTTTCATCACTTATGCCAAGGCTTGAGTGATCTTTAAAAAAGACGCCTTCCTCATATTCATAGACATCAAGACCTACCCCTCTAATTTTATCCTTTTTGAGATTTTGGATAAGCGCCTGAGTTTCAATAAGACCACCTCGACCTGTATTAAGTAAAAAGGAGCCATCTTTCATAAGATCAAGAGTCTCTTGATTGAGAAGATATTTAGTTTTGTCATTTAAAGGACAATGAAGGCTAACAACATCAGAGCTTTCTAAAAGTTCCTTTAACTCGACATATTGGGCACCAAGTTCGTTTGCGAGATCCTCTCTCTTTTGGACATCATGAAAAAGCAACTTACAGCCAACTCCTGCCATGATTCGAGCGAAGGCCTCTCCAATTAAACCAATGCCGATGACACCTACTGTTTTACCATGAAGTGTTACACCCTCTAGGCCTTCTAGAGTGAAGTTAAAATCTTTTACTCTTTGAAAGGCTTTTGGGTAATGGCGGTTTAAGCACATCAAAAGACCAAACGCGTGTTCAGCGATGGCCTCTGGAGAATAAGAAGGAACGCGCGCCACCACGAGGTTCAGCTTTCGTGCTGTTTCCACATCGAGGTGAGAAAAGCCAGCAGAACGAAGAGAGATCATCTTGAGACCGGACTCATTAAGTGAGTGGAGATTCTTTGCCCCAAGATCATCACTTGCCCAGCACGAAATAACTTCATACCCCTTAGCAATCTCTATGGTCTCATCGCCAAGTTGGATTTTATAAAGATCGATCTCAAGTCCCAGCGTCTTCGCCCAATTCTCGAGATATTTCCTTTCAAATTCATGAACACTAAAGCAAGCGATCTTCATAGCGATATCCTCAACATAAATTTTTCTTAATAATCCCATTTAAAACTATATCTCAATATATATATTATTTTCTAAAAAAATTAAATTTTAAGTCAAACTTAGGTTTTAACGATTCCTGAAATTAAAAAATCTCTAGAAAGAAACACAAGGCCGATTTTTTTAATGGTAATTAGATTTTACCCACATGTTTTCAATGATGAACTTGAATTGATCATCATCCTCGTAGGGAACCTGATAATTGACACGAAATTTCTTATAAAAAGAGACATTTTCTCTATTCAGGAAAGTATAAAATTCTCAAAAAAGAGAGAAATATGAAAAACCTAATCGTCACCTTTATTCTATTCGTCACGACAAATGTCTTTGCTTTAAATAATATTAAAGATGTCATTACTGACTTTGAGGCAAAGTCCTTTGATATGGGCGATGTCATAAAAGATAAACGCCATTATCGAGTAAACAATGGTGGACTTACTATTTTAGAGAGGAATTCTCAAGAAAGACTGTCGTTTCATTTCCTTTTTTATAAACCTAATCGGTCCAACTTAAAATCACTGGTTGTCTTATCGCCGAATATTAGTGGAGTGACATTCCTTGAAAGAAGGCTTGCCCATAGATTAGCAAAAGAAGGTTATCCGGTGCTGATTCCATGCAGTCTCGTTGAAGTCATTCCTTTTGATGAAGAGACCGCCTCAAAAATAGAGAGGAAGATCAGAAGGGACCTTGCTGGGACATTTTTTGCCATTGCCGGTCTTAAGCGACAAATGCCTTACCTTAAGACGAATAAAATGGGTTTAGTAGGAGCTAGTCTAGGCGGCATTCAATCCGCGATGCTCTATGGTCTTGATCATCGTTTCCAAGCTCTCTTTGTGGCAGTAGCAGGCGGGGACACTCCAAGCCTCTATAGAGACACCCAACGAGAAGATCTTGTCGATTTTCGAAATTGTCACATGAAGGCCTTGGGAATTACAAATCTTGGAGAGTATGAGAGCTATCTTAGAGACTTTCTTTATTTGGACCCCAACCTCATTATTAACAATCCATTAGTTAAAAACGTAGCGATGGTTATTTCCGATAAAGACAACGTTGTCCCAACCAGAAATCAATGGATTCTTTGGAAAAAAATAAGATCGATAGGTGTGCACCCAAAGACATTTATCCTAGAAAAAAGCCATGTGCGTAGTGCTTTGGAGCTTATTTTAAAAGAAAAGTTCCTTATCAATTGGTTTGCGAGAAAACTATAGTCCTTTTACCAACTGAAAATTTTAAAGAATCTCTTAATTAATCCTCACATACTCTCGGCCGTGACTTCTGATATCAAACACATCATCAGCAACAATAACCATAAGATAAAGTGCCACAGGGGTGAATAAGAAGGGAATTCCTGTAACAAGCAAGACAACGGCATGAAATAGAAAAATACCCCAGATAAATGATCTACGGTAAGGATGCCAAAAAATGGCGACGACACTTGAGAGCTGAAACAATATGATGATGGCAAAGCCCATAACTAAAAATAGGGGCGCCTTTTCTATTAAAAACTCAGTTAAAAAAGGAAGTCCGTAATTCTTGTCTCCAAGGATATAGGCGAAATGCTCTAATGTTCCCTCATAAAGCATTTTAAAAAGGTTGTCGAATCTTAATGAGCGCAACTTCCAAAGGCCTGTGAAGAAATAATGACTCAAAAGTAATGTTTGTAGAATTCTTAACATAACCTTTTGATTCTCTTTATTTGTGAAACCAATTGAGGCCATGAAAATGGACGAAATTAACCATGGATGACAACTATAGAAATATTCACCCTTTAAGTAGAATAAGTTGAAGTAAATCCAATTGACTGCGATTGCGGCCATTACTTTATATCTTCTTTCATTTCTAAAAATAGGAACGATTAAAAGGATAAGACTAGAAAATAGACTTAGTTCAATAAAAGCACTTAATAACGTGGAGCCAATTTGGTCTTCGAAGTGTTTTAGAAAGGTTCCTTGAATCGTCGACTTTACACCATAAAAACCCACCATAAAGAGAAGACCATAAAATGTTCCATAAAAATATTTCACAATGGTTTCCTTTCAAGTACATCTTCAAAACTCTTCTCAATGAAATGATTGTAAAAAGACCCTTTTATTTTATAAAGAACAGGTTCAGTACAGTTATAGTTATTTATTAAATTCTGAAGGATAGGTTCCGGTATTGATTTTCTCTGGTTATTAAGGAGGTTCATTAAATGCAAAGGTTTAATTCCCGCATTTTCTAAAGGCCTATCTCTTAGAAGAAAACTCTTTCCACCATCACAGGAGATATCATATACAAATTCTGTAGTCTTAAAGGAAAATAGGTTCCATGAACTCAGCCAGAATATATCCTTGCCACCAAAGAAATAAGGAATGAAGAGGTGTGCCACCAATAGGTAAGCGGTAAAGGTGATGAACTCAATGTATTTTGAATCACTCAGTTTTTTCAAATAGCGTCTTAATGCCTCCTCTTACATTATACCCAAGATCGGCGAGATGCCTAGACGTTGAGAAAGACGATGGCGCTATTATTGGAAATAATTGGATTTTAGTGGCAATCTTTTCTTAAGGTTTGATAGTCGTTTAAACATCATCTTTCTTTTTTTTTGTTTCATAAAAGTTTAGAAAATTTCCACCTCTTGTCATCTTAAATAAGCTCTGAAAAGCTGGGGGGTTTGTCGACGTTGCTGTTAAGAATGTAAGCATCGGGGAACTACGAAACGCCGAAAAAATACTCATAATTCTAAGGCTCAAGGAAATCGAAAATGTTTTATTGGTTACATAATGCCAATGAAAGGGGGGATTGTAGAAAATGTCTCCAGGTCGTACTGTGAATTTATAAACATCTATGTGGCGAAAAACATCTTCTTTATTAAAGGAGGGGTGTTCATAGTCTTCATGACATCGAAATGTAGGGGCGTGATCAGTTGGTGGATGAAAGAGAGCGTTATGCTTGGGGGACATTAATAGCCAGTCCTTTTCTCCATAGCATTGAACAAAGAAGTTATTGATGAAAGCACAATGTAGGTAAGTCGATGTTTTTGGGGGGCCCATAAAAAATTGAGTAGCAACCCAGAAGTCAGTTTTTCGCTTCATCTTGTTTATTGTGTCAGTATTTAAGTCTTCTTTAAGCTCGGGCTTGTCATGTAAAATCTTAACAAAGCGAGCATAGATACTCTCTCCCTCCTCAATTCTCTCCATATACTTTTTAAGTAAAACTTCTTCGTTTCTTCCTCCACGATCTTTATGGTAGTCAGTCAGGATCATAGGGTAGTCAGGATAGTTAACTTTAAAGAATTGAGGGCTCCACTTTTGGGTGCAAGGCCAGTCTTTGGCAAAGTTTCTTAAAATAACGGGTTTATTTTTAAGATAATAATTTTTTTTGAAGTCTTCTGGTGTTATCGAATCAACTTCGTCAATCTTGAGAAAATTCCGAGTATTTGAGTCTGTTATATTCTTAACAAGCTCCTGATTGATCTTCCATCTTTTAGATTCAAATAGCCTACGGCCAAGGGGGCCAAGACAGTGCTCTAGGAACCAATAGATGTAATATTTAGAATATTGTAATTTGCTCAAATAAATGCAACCTTTTTAACTATTTTCTTCAATTATTTAGGCTTTGAAAAGGCTTAAGGATACTTTTTTTGAGGTGGATTCAAGCGTATTTTAAATTCTAAGTGATTGCGAAAATTTTACTTAATCAAATCCCATTTCTTCCTAAAATAGTGGAATGAATAATTATAAAGGGACTAGTGTTCTAGGTAAGACTGGCCTAAAGTAAAGCGATTCATTTACTTTTACATTTTATTACTATGAAAAAGACTCCAATTACGCCTTCGATTTTAATTATCTTATTTGGCCTCTCGACGGCGTTTTTATCCCTCTACTTTATGCTTGAGCGCGAGAAGAATGATATTAAATCTCAGGTTTTTTCAAGGACCCACGAGCTCAAAAATTCTATTGAGAGAGAGTACTATAAAGCAGAGAATGTTTTAAGAGGGATTGAGGGTTTTATTCTTTCTAGTCAAGATGTTACTAGGAAAGAATTCGAGATATTTTGTCGTAGTACAATTGATAAAGAATCTCCTTTTCATATTGTTGAGTGGCAACCTAAAGTACCGTCCCATCAGAGAGAGGCTTATGAGAGTCGCGCAGTCAGGGATGGATTAAAGAATTTTAAGTTTTTTGAAATAGATGGTAAGGGCAAACAAATCCCAGCTAAAAAACGTCTCTTTCACTTTCCTGCCTATTATTCTTATTCTCCTGTGCCTGAGTACCAAACAGTGGGTTTAGATTTGGCCTTCTCACCCCTAAGAATGAAGTCTAAGTACAGGTCAATGAAATTAGGTCAACCAGTTGTAAGTGGTACATTTCCTGTGATTACAAAAAGTAAAATGGAAGGGAACCTAGGTTTCGCTATTACGTACCCTGTCTTTAATAGTCTTGCGATTTCAGGGAGTGATGACTTAAAAGACTTAAAAGGTTTTATTGCTATTGTTATCTATATTAAAGAATTTTTCGCTCCTCTTACCAAAATGGAGCGTAAAGAGCTCTTTGAATTCGTTGTTATTGATCATGATGATGACATTAAAAATAAAACCATTTTTAGCACTTTAAAGAGTAAGCAAGTCGCTGCTGATCTTTCCCAAACGATTTCAATAGATGTTAATAATAGGGATTTGGGGCTAGTTGTCTATCCCACCAAGATACTTTTAAAGAGAGAAACCACTTATCTTCCTTGGATTATTTGGCTTTTGATTATGGCGATTAGTTTAGGTCTAGCAGTCTACATATTTATAAAGTCTAAGAACCAAGAAAAGCTAAAACTTTACGAGCGCCAACTTCAGCAAAAGCAACGTTTAGAATCTATTGGAGTTCTTGCCAGTGGAATAGCGCATGAATTTAACAATATTCTCCACTGCATTACTTTGTCCACAGAGGGACTCGACTTTTCTGATGATAAGGATTCACACAAGGAACGGGTCAATACCGCCTTAGATTATTGTATGAGGGGAAGAGAGTTGGTTCGTCAAATTTTAAGCTTTGCCAGAAAAGATTCGGGAAGTCACGAGGAGATTCTTTTATCTGAGGAGGTAAAGAGAACCATGGAGTTGATACGATCTTCTAATCGGCACCAAATCGAATTTGAATTGGATATACATGAAGAAGGGGATATTCCAATTTATATAAATGTGAATCAAATATCTCAAATAATCATCAATCTCTGTAATAACGCCGCTCATGCCTTGAGCAATCGGGGGGTGATAAAAGTTTCTTATCAACTTACTAATAACAACCATATTATTTCAGTGCAGGATCACGGACATGGTATGAGTGAGGATGTTATCGAAAAGTTATTTGATCCTTTTTTCACCACAAAACCTCTTAATGAGGGGACTGGTCTTGGTCTCTCCGTTATTTTTGGAATTGTTAAGTCCTATAATGGAGATATTGAGGTCATAAGCGAAGTCGGAAAAGGCTCCACTTTCAAGGTCAAGCTTCCTCGATAAGTACTTTAAAATACTTCCCTCAATTAAAAACCTAGGATGGATGTCTTGGTTGATAATAAAGGGTTTTATTGGAGTTTGTGCTTATTTTCCTAAGACGTCATTACGAGTTGTCTCTGCTATTGATGCCGCTTCCTGAATAAGTTCTGCGGGAACGCCTAGCTCTTGAAGAGTTGTTCCTAGATTTTCAACAACAGCATCAAAATGACTATCGTTAAGCCCTTTTTCTACTAATTTCGAATGGGCCTCTCGCATACTTTTCTCATTATAATTATTTGGCCCACCAAAAGCATAGGTTAAAAACAAAATTTGCTTTCTGATTTGAGCCTCCATTTCAATTCCCTCAAAGAAAGAGTTAATACGCTCATCGGCCAAAACTTTCTTATAGAAAATCTCTACAGCGGCTTTTACGGCCTCTTTACCACCAATTCTCTCAAATAAACTTGACATGATTACTCCTTAATGTATATTTAAATTACATATTATAAATAGTAAGCTCAAATAGAATTTAAGTAAATAGGGATTTATTATGCGTTTAGCTAGTTTTACGGACTATAGTCTGAGAGTTCTCATCTACCTTTCCCTTAAAGAAGATGAGTTATCAACAGTTGGGGAAATATCACAAAAGTATAAAATATCTAAAAACCATTTGGTAAAAGTAGTTCACAACCTTTCTAAAATGGGTGTAATCGACTCATATAAAGGTAAAGGGGGAGGGATTTCACTCTCCACTTCTGCTGAAAAGATTAATATTGGAAAAATTATCCAAGAACTGGAGAAAGAATCCTATTTGGTTGAATGCTTTGGAGACTCTGGTAATTGTATAATTAGTCCTTCTTGTAAACTAAAGGGCGCACTAAAGGACGCTGAAAAGAAATTTTACGAAACGCTTTACCAGTACACTCTTGCGGATATTGCTAATAATAAAAAGAAACTAATGCACGATTTATCTCTTTGAGTCTTCTTATTGACCTCATTGATTGAAAACCATCTCTAGCATTTTGACATACTCATTTAAATAAAGAACTTTGAAGTCTTCATTCACATCCTTAAGTAAATTGAGCTCTTCTCGGTAACAAGAATCTTTTGAGCTAAGGTCAATGGTCCACTCTTTTGAATCATTCAAATAAACTCTTAAGGCGATTTTCCATAAAAATAACTCACGCCCTTGGGTCTGGGGAATTTTGCTTATTGATTCATCTGTTAAGGTAAAGGTGCACAATTTATCCCTTAGTGCTTTTGACTTTAAGGATAGGGCAAGAGAGAGGGCACTTTTTGTTTCAATCGAGGAACTATCTTTTGGATTGGTAAGACCCTTGAGGTGATTCAAAGCCGTTAAAAACTTCTTCTTCTGTCCTAACAGGGAATCAAACTCTTCTCTTAGAAGGCTTACACTGACATCTTTCTCTGCAAGGGCTTCTTCAAGATCTTCAATATTAAGACTTAAAAGGTTAAATTTATTGGCCAATTCATGAATAATATAAGCCTCTTTCTCGTAACTTATACTTCTGATAAATTCATTAAAATTTATTTTTATGGCCATAGAAAACCTCTTTTTCATATATAATAACACCAATGGATAAATTTGATCAAAACCTGAGAAAAAAAGATATTCTCCTCGTAGAAGATGACCTCGAATTAAGAGAGTCAATTGAAAGTATTTTTACAAAGATGAACTACAGCGTAGTTTTAGCTGACTCTTTTAATGAAGCCGTTAAGCAACTCCTATCCAATCGTTTCCAGTTAATTATTTCTGATATTAACTTAGGCCAAAGCTCCGGCCTCGATATCCTAACCTGGGTAAAGCAAAATACACCTACTGTTAGAGTCGTTTTAATGACAGGCTATTTAGATGATACTGATATTCATGATGCTCTAGATCTTGGGGTTTTTGGATTCTTAGCGAAACCTATGGCCAAGAAAGAAATCCAAAAGATTACTAAAAATGCTTTAGGAACTAATGAAGAGGATAAGATCACTGATATTGATTATGCTAGGGTGGATATCGATGACTTTTTGACTGGCAAAATACTAAACTTTTCGGTCTACATAAGACTCAAAGATTCACGTTTTTTAAAAATAGCCCATTCTGGTACGGAAATTGATATTGAAAGATTAAATCAGCTCTCCGAAAAAGAAATAAAGGAATTATGGATTGATAAAGATGATCTACCATCTTACCTTTCATTAAATGAAAGAATACTTTCGGCCAAAAACTCTTGGAACCCCGGTACCAAGATAAAATTCTTAAATCATTTAGTTGAAATTAGCCACGAATCTATGCGACTACTTAACATGTCTAAGGAGTCCATACGCTATTGCTTAGATTCATTAGATACACTTACTAAAGAAATCTCGGTCATAGATGGGAGCCTT
>JAFMBV010000075.1 GCA_017858255.1 Bacteriovoracaceae bacterium | reverse complement strand
TTTTGTGAACGTTATTAAAAATGGTCTAGTTAAAAAGGGCGCTGATAGTACTCTCACTCCTTTCGTTGGTAGCTTAACTAATAGTCTTTTGAAAGTTGCCCTGGTTATTTCATTGGCCAGTATGGTTGGCATTAAAACGACTAGTTTTGTTGCTATTCTTGGTGCTGCTGGCCTGGCCATTGGTCTTGCCTTAAGGGAGTCTCTGAGTAACTTCGCTGGTGGAGTTATTGTCCTAATCTTTAGACCTTTCAAGGTTGGAGACTTAATAGAGGCCGGTGCGTTTTTAGGAACAATTAAGGAAATTCAAATCTTTTCAACTGTTTTAAACACTGCTGATAATAAAACAATTGTCTTACCAAACTCTATTTTAGCAAACGGAGCGATCACCAATTATACGACTCAAGTTAATAGGAGAGTTGATATTGTTTTTGGTATTTCTTATGAAGATAACTTTGAAGTTGCAAAATCTATCATTAAAGAATTTATATCTAGAGATGATCGTGTTTTAAAAGATCCTGAGCCTTTTGTGAGGGTGAGTGCACTTGGTGCTAGTTCAGTCGATATTACTCTAAAGGCCTGGGTTAGAAAGGAAGACTATTGGGCAGTTTTTCATGACACATTAGAGGGTATTAAGAAAGAATTTGACCATAATGGTGTTTCTTTTCCTTATCCCCAAACAGAAGTCTCCTTTAAGAATTCAATTCCTAGCTCTTAGGTTGATTTGTTCTAATGTAAATAGGGGAAGTTGAGCATTCTGTTCGGGAACAGCTTGCCCCAAAGAATTGGAGAGTATTTTTAGTTACAATTCAAAGTAATGAAAAAGCTTCTCATAATAACTATTTTTCTTCTAGCACAAAATACATTGGCCGATTTACAGCTACTGACAAACTTCTTCTATGATCCTAGTTCCAATAATACAGGTACTGGTACTTCTTCAGGAGGAGCTACACTGACGGGAAGTGAGATTTCAGAAACGACCCTGACTTATCGACTAGATGCTTTTAATCGTTTACCAAGCGGCTTTAAGTTTGGGTATGCCTTTGGGGCCATGACAATTGATAAAGAGGAAACAACTGGAGCGGTAACAACGACTAATTCAAGTAGCGTTACTTTTCATGGACCAGGAATTGGTTTTGATTGGTCGCGATGGAGTTTAACTTTCTTTTATTATTTAGGAGCAAGAGAATCTCGAGAAGAATTAAGTAGTGGTGTCACGTCAGAGTATGAATATAGGGAATCAAGTGGTTATGAAATTAATTTTGGTTATACTTACCCTCTAGGGAGAAGAGTTTCCGTTGGCGCTCGATTTAGTCGTAGAAACCTTACTCAAAAAGAAGTCGGAGTTAAGGTCAGCGGTGCTACAACGGAGACGGCGTACACACTAAGTGAAGAAAATTCTCGAGTAACCAATCAAATTCTCTTTGCACTAGACTTTCGCTTTTTCTAAGTCTCTAATAGGCCATGGATTGGTCTCTCTTTAGTGAGCGTTACCGCGAACTTATTCCAAATTTCCCTGACTTCTTAAACTCTTTGTCGAGACCTTTTCCTATTGGTCTAAGAGAAAACTCACTTCATTGCTTACCTTATACTCTTGAAGACAAGCTCAAAAAATCTGGCGTTAGCTATAAGCGACCTGTATCAAGCTTGGGCTTCTTTGAGGTAGCTGAACCGAGAAAGCTTTGGGGTGGGGATATTGATCATCATTTGGGTCTCTACTATATGCAGGCGCTTAGTAGTTTAATTTCACCACTTGCTCTTGCACCTCAAGGCAATAAATTGGTCTTAGACATGTGCGCGGCACCAGGTGGGAAAGCGACTCACCTTAGCGAACTCATGAATAATGAGGGTCACTTAGTCGCCTGTGAACCCGACTTAAATAGAAGAAGAATCCTCAAGGGAAACCTTGCCCGACTTGGCGTTGTCAATAGCGCTATCTTTCCACTTAAGGGCCAAGACCTTCCTCTAGAAAAAGAGTCTTTTGATTATATTCTTCTTGATGGACCTTGCTCTAGTGAAGGTACATTTCGGGAAGATGTAATTAGCGGAAAAAAAAGAAGGAAAACCAATTACCTAGAATATAAAAAATTCTTTAGAGACTCTCTTCATAAAGAACAAAAGGGACTTATTGAAGCTGCTTATTATTTACTAAAAAAAGGCGGCACTCTTGTTTACTCCACTTGCACTTATGATCCTGATGAAAATGAAGGTGTTGTTATGCATGCACTTCAAAAATTTCCTGACCTATCATTGGTTCCCATCGAACTCGGTTTTGAATTAAACTTTTGTCCCGGTATAACTCAGTATCGAGGACAAACCTACTGTAAAGATATGGAGAAAAGTGTACGGATTTATCCCCACCTCATTAACTCGATAGGATTTTATGTTGCCAAGTTTATTAAACAATAGTGATTACCAAATGATTATAGATTACTGTCATGGACGCTATGGCATACCTATTGATTGTTGGAAATCTTTTGACCTCTATAAAAGAAAAGAAGGTCTTTGGTTGGTAAATAAGGATCTCTATAAGCATATCCCATTAGAGGAGACCGAAGGTTTTGGTTTGAGAGTTTTTAGTGGAAAGAGTTTTCCTTATAAAATTACTCATCACTTCGTTCAAGTCTTCTTAAAACATATAGATAAGGGCTTTGTCGAAGTCTCGGAGAAAGAGGGGGATTTGCTTTTAAAAAGAAGTTCTTTTGATATTCCTTCGGAGGCCAATGCCCCCAAAGGATATTATATTTGTCTTTATAAAAAGAAATTTATTGGTATTGCTTTAAAGACAGAGGGGTCTTTTATTTCCCAAGTCCCAAAAAGTCTTACTAATCAGCTTCGTCTAGACTTAAAACTTGGCCAATAGAGAAGTAACGTAGAGGAAATCAAACTTTTTATTTCCAGGAACAGGTAGGTTGTCATAACGACCTAAATAGCCCCATTTTAATGCTAGGCTTGAGTTCAGATTAAATTGAAAGCTAGGTTCAAAGTTTAGTTGCCAGTCTTCACTCTCTGTAAAGTTGGGTAAGTACTCGGCCCATAGCTTCATCGATAAGTCTTTGGAAGGTGTGCGCTTACCTTCAAGATAGAGACGAGCTTGACTTTGGCTTAGTGTGGTTCCCGCAAGATTTTTTTCCTTACGATATCTGTAACCAATTTCCGTATTGATTTGTGATTTGTCTGTTTTTAGAAATTGATGATAACCACCAAGGTCCATGTTAATTCTTGATTGAACTCCTGCAAATTCATCGGCCTCTAGGATACTTCCTAAAAAGATACCTGTTTTCTTTGTAAGGTCATGCTTTACCTTAGCATTTACGTCCCAGTTGCGTGAGTTCTCAACACCGAAGCTTGTTCCGTAAGTATAGTGTCCACCAAGAGAAAAAGTGTTGGCGTCTTTCTTATATTGATTGGTTACTTTGCCATTATAAACTTCCATCTCAGTGTTACCACCGGAGACAACTACGCCTACTTCTGATTCATGGTTAAATTGCGAGAAGGACGATACAGATATTAGGCACAAGCAAGTTGCCAGTATTGACTTCATTCTAAAGCTCCTAGTGAATTGTTTTGAGCTTTATAAGTTTTTAAGGTTACATGGTCAAATCCCTAATGCTCTTCCCAGATTTTAAGAGAGCTCGAATAATGCAGGACGTTGCGATAGTATATATTTTGATCTGGGGTTGCCGTAGCGTTAATGATCTCACTTGGGAGTCCCATGTAGATATAGTGAAGGTAGTCGAAGCGATTCTTACTGTTTATTGCGGGGTGGAATTTTTCTTTTGCTTTTAGTTCTTCAAGGCTTTGAGCAAGAAATCCAATAGTGGCCAGTGCAGCATTTTTGGGTTCCTTGAGGTTATTTTTATTTATAGGATAATTTTCTTCAATCAAATCCGGGACATTCTTTATTTGGGTAGGACCGCGGCTATTTCTGTTTAAAGAAAGATCTCCTGTGAGGAAGTCTATCTCATTTCTCCAAGAGTCCTGAATGAGCCCCCCAATTGCTGTCCAAAAACCATCTCTTTCTCGGTCATTACCAAAGTTATTAAAAATCTGTTTATAGTTTTTGAGGTACGCTATTCCGCCAGGAAAATTCTCTTTAATGTGGTAACGCCAATGTGAACCAAACTGGCTTTCCTGGCCTAAAATACCAAAGGATAATATTGCAAGTTCGTTATATTCATCATTATCGAGTCCATACAATCCCATGATCTTTGCCTTTTCACTTTCGAGCGCCTTTAGGAACTCACGCGCAAAAGGAGTATCAAATTCAGGTTTCTCAATAGTAAACTTGGTTGCTTTTGCCTCCTCCTGGCGGGGAGTGAAATTGTAATGAAAATAATTATCAAGCTTCTGATAAGTGGTGAAAGAAAGGTCGTTATTTTTTACGACAAACTCAAAGTTTTCATCTTGAGGAAGAATGTAAAAGGGAAGAGGTAACTCGATTTGATGGCGCTTAAGAAGGGCATCTAGGTTACCAACCATTTGGCCACATGTTCCTGAGAAACAATCGACACCATTATTTTGAGTCTCTAAGAACTGGGGTCTGGATCTCTGATCTTTTAAAGTCAGTAGAGTTCCATTCGCAAGGGATAGTTCGTAGATTCCTGCCCCCGCGCCCTTTTGCTCAGGCATTAATTCATCTGCGCGACGGTCAATGATTGTATCAAGGCCCGTATCAATACTTCCCTTAAGATCACCACTCGATTCATAAAGGAATATTCTCTCTTTAGTCTTATCCATTACTAAATAGGGGCCTTTCGCTTCTAACTCTTTAAAAGTTTGTAGAAACTCAAAATTATTAATCTCGCCAATTTCTTCATACCAGTCTTTCTGGTTACGATATTCAACATAGGTGTCTCCAGCATATGTTCTGGTTAGGTTTTGGTAATTACTTGCGAGATCAATTTGATGAGTTGGTGGATGAAGAACCCATTCTAGGTTGTCATTAGAAAATTGGCGAAACTGTTCACTCATGTCAAAGTTGAGAGTCTTCATAACTTCTAAAGAAAGATCCTCGAAAGGTAATGATAGATTATCCAAAAGCTCTTGGGCCCCGTTTCCACAATTTAGAGAGTAAGCAAAATTCTCTGGGGATCGTTGAATACATTGAGACTCTTGATTTTTCTCTATGAGCTCCTGCCAGCGATTCTGTAATTGAGGGTGAATATCGTTATATAGCGCTTCTCTTTCTTTGCGGCTTAACTCAAAGTAAATGGTTATTAATTGTTCTAGTATAGGATTAACGAGATTTTCGTTTGGGTTCTTATCCTGCCAAAAGGTAGCGACAGCAAAATCCTTTTTATTAAAGATATTATTAGATGTGCTCATTTCATAGGCCATTATGAGAAGAGGCATATTTTCATAACCAATACTTAATCGGCCATTGCTCAAGCTATTTCGAGATTCATTAATGAGTTCAACAAGTTGATCGTGGTACTTGTGGTTCTCAAAGCTTTTAAGTAATGGATGGTTATCAGATAAAGGGGAGCCAATTTTACTAAGAAAAGAGATAGCTCTTTCTCTTTCTTCATTACTTTTTGGGTTTTTGTAAATCTCGATGAGGGACGCCAGTTTTAAGGCCGTAACTTGTGATTGAAGAAGAAGTAGTTGCTCTTTGTTCTCATAGCTTTGGAGCCAACTATATTCGTCACAACTTTCTCCAACATCGGCGTTGGTGGAAATAGAAAATATTAGAAATATTAGGAGTATTGGCCTCATCATCTTACGTATTATCGGTAGATTAGAGTCCTTGTTCGGATATTTTTGATTATAAAGACCTAAATATGAAAAATTTGCCTCTGAAAATTAACAATTAGGGCTCAGGATATAATCTAAACAAGGTTTCTTAAATAGGTGACAGATTTGATTGATACTAAAAAACTAAGAATTAGCCAAAAAAGCTCTGAGATCTTAAGTAATGTCATACGAATTGCCATGAGAGAAGGTTATGGTTTTCTATGGCAAAACTTTGAAGATCACAGAAAGGTATGGCCTGTTCAAATTAATAATGTCGATGTTGATACTAGAACAATTATCATGGACGTTGATTTTGACGGCTCATCTCCGGTTCCTAAAGAAGTCTGCTACAAATTAGATGAAATTGATTTGAGTAAAGGTCTTTATTTCAAAGGTGATGAGAAGGAAATTCTTTTTAAAGCAGAAGAAGGCTCTTTCTTTATTAATAATTCACAAATAATTGTACCTGTTCCAAGCATTGCCTATTTTAAAGAGAGTCGTTCCAATCCTCGATTTACTCCCATTGAGCCATTATCATTGGGTGTGAAAAAATTTATTCATGGACATGGACATACTGACCTCAATTTAAATTGTCGAAACCTTAGCAAAGGTGGCATTGGTTTCACTCTTAGTTATGCCAATGCTCATATGTTTAAAAAGAACGAAAAAGTATTTATTGAAAGAATAGGTGACTTTGAACTACCTAAATCACTTGAAGGCTCAATTAGTTATATTCGAAAGTTTCATGAAGAAAGAGAAAACAAGATCCTTATGGGCCTATCTTTTAAAAAAGAGCTAAGTGAGAAAATGTACTCTGATGTCAGTAGTTTTTTTCAATAAGAGCTCATTTTACCAGTTTGAGAGCAGTCCACTGTAATACAACCCAAAGAAATCAGCACCCAATGCTATAGTCATATGGAGAAGAACTCCTGGCCAAATGCTTTTACTTTTTAAAGAGTAATGGCACAGTATTACTCCTGCAAATATGGAACCTATCGCTTCAGGAAATGGTTTATGTATGTGAATGATTGCGTAGGGTAGAGTCATCATAAAGATAGAAAGACGACCAATTCTCTTGTTTAATGCGAAAAGGATGGGGCCTCTAAAGAAGAATTCAACGGCAATAAACTGAGGAAGGTATATTAATTCAAATATCATCCAATCCGTGAATCCCTTAGGTCGATAGAGTGGATAAAATTGATAAAAGCTTTCTTGGGCACATACAAGTGATAAAATCAGCAACATCACTATTGCAAATAATAGGTAAGGGCCTAGTTCTTTTTTGTAGGGAAGAGAGAGTCCTTCAAATTTTAAATCAGCTCGCCATTTAAAGACGATAGCAGGAATTAATACCATCAATAATAGAAATGAAAGAGTTGTGTAGGGTTGCGCCCACAATTTAATTTCCTGATGGGTGAAACGGTAATCTATGATAGGAGCGATATTTTTATAGAATGGGCCTTGCCAACCAAAGTACTCCAAAAGAAGGATGATAAATGCCATTAAGAAGTATAAAAATGAAGGTGTTTCTCTTAAGTCATTGAGTATTATCTTAAACTCTTTTTTTAACTGCATATTTAAGAATCCTTTTTGGACTTTATTGGGTCTTCGTATAGAATATCATAAGAGGTTTTTTTCGTTGGAGTAGTATTTGCTTTTATTTATAGATGATGAACCTGATATCCATGAAATATTAACGGAATATTTATCTGAATATGATATCCAATCTCATAGTGCTTATTCCGTTCCAGAAGCTTTGCAATTTCTTCAAAAAAATAAATATAAATTAGTCATTTGTGATCTTGTCTTAGAAAATGGGAAAGGTGAGAACATTCTTCAATATATGAGGAAAAATGAAAGTATTCATTGTGACACTCCTGTCATTCTCATTAGTGGAAAGAAAACTCCTGAAAATCTTGATTCCTTAACAAAATTCCTTGAAAAACCTTTTTCAAAAGAAGAACTCTTGGAGTCCTATAAATTAATTCTTGGAGACCTTAAAAAAGGTGAATCCACTAATCTCCATCCTGATTTAAAAAAATTACTTGGTAAGAAGAATTGATCATTTCTAGTATTGTTGCGATGGGCTTAAATCGAGTGATCGGTAAAAATAATAAGATGATGTGGCATATTCCTAGCGAATATGACTTTTTTCAAAAATGTTTGGGTAATCATTACTATCTTATTGGTCGTAAGAATTATGAAGGTTCTCTCAACAACCATGATAGTGGTCGTGCGATTGTTCTCAGTCGAGATAAATCATATGTTTGTAATTCCCCTTGTTTCCAGTCAATTGATGAGGCCATCGATTTTGCAAAGCTTAAGGGAGAGGAAGAACTTTTTGTTTTGGGAGGGGAAGAGATTTATCGCTTGGCAATGGGGTACATTGATCGATTATACCTTTCTATTGTCGATTTTTCTGAAGAAGGGGACTCATACTTTCCATCTCATTCTGATTATAATTGGAAGGAGTTGAATTCATTTAGTGAGGAAGTTGGACCTAATACTCCAAGACGTTGGGAGTTTAAATTACTTCAAAAGATATAAGCGTTTTACCTACGACAATTAAATTCAAAGACCTTTATTTGAACATTTCTAGGATAATTACCTTTAAGAGATACAAAATCACTTTCAGTAAAATAAGTTCTAATTACAGCGGCTTTTTTATCCTTACAAACCTTTCTCATGAAGGCCTTGACCTGATTTGTTCTCATTTTGTTCATGGCATCAGTTTTCTCAACTAAGTGGTGTGTTCTACCAAATGAGAGATTTCCTCTGGAGTCTTGAAAGTGCTGATCTAAGTCTGGCTCCCATTTCTTTTTCTCTTTGGAAGCCCCGCTACATCCCACTAAAAGCATAGCTAAAGTAAGGATAATAGTCTTTGTACTCCAAAATTTTGTCATGATTCTCTCCTAAAACTATTGGACCTTTTATCGGTTGCTTTGGCAAAGTATAATGAATTTGTTGCTGCTCCGTGGTGAAAGTGTTAAGGGTGTCTCATGAGTTCTTTCTTAAGTGATAATATTGATGAGGCGCTGGGCTGTTGGAAGGCCGGCGGGCTCGTGGCAATACCGACGGAGACTGTATATGGTCTTGGTGCACCAGTAGATAGAGAAGATCTTATACTTAAAATATTTTCTTATAAAGAAAGACCTTTTTATGATCCATTAATTGTTCATATCAGTGATAAGTTAATGGCAAAAAATTATGTTGAAACCTGGGACCCTCTAACCGAGCTCTTAACCGAAAAATTTTGGCCAGGGCCTTTAACAATAGTATTGAAAAAAACTAATTTGGTTTCAGATATGATCACATCGGGACTACCGACTGTAGGTATTCGCTGTCCTAAAAATAAGCAAACCTTAGACTTGATTAATGCTCTTGGTGTTGGAGTCGCTGCCCCAAGTGCAAATAAGTTTACGAAAACTTCTCCAACTAATAAAGATCATGTTCTTCATAGTTTTAAGGATGATCATTTGTGCATCTTAACGAGTGATGAAAAAACTGAGGTCGGTATTGAATCAACGATTATTTCCATTGAAAATGAGTTGATTACTTTATTAAGGCCTGGGATTATTACTCAAATTGATATTGAGGAAGCTCTAAAGGGTGAAAAATTTCAATTTTCTTTGGGAAAAACGGCGTTTGAAGAGAAGGCACCTACAGCACCAGGGCAGGATCCTATTCATTATCGACCAACTTATAAGCTCGAGCTTATGGAGGGTAAAGGTCAAATTATTGAAAAGGAGGGCGCTGAATATGTCTTATTAGACAAAGATCCTTATATTACCGCAAGGGAGCTATACCTTTTAATGAGGGACCCTCTTAAAAAGTCTTTTAACCGGAGAGTCTTTGTTTTGCCCGAGAGTCGTCATCAATTAAATGAGAAGGAAAAACAGGTTTGGCAAAGTATTCTAAATCGTCTCGTAAAAGCAGGCAAGTGGGTTTAACATATAGATAGACATATCTTTTACTTACAGGTTTACGCCTTTACAGTAGTGAAAAGATTGAATTTAATCATTTGGAGCCATTATGAAAATGCCATTCAAAATCATCGCCACTATCCTTGTTGGACTTGGAATCATTCTTCCTCTTCTGCTCGGTGTTTTAGTACCCTATGGTTTGGTGCTTAAACTCTTAGGATAACTTTTTAGGAGCTACAGTGTTACAAGATATTCCTATCATTGATAATCAACTCGAAAAAGATTTATATCATAGAAGTCCATACCTTTTACTTGATGAGGTATTGGAGATAATAGACTCATACATTGTTGTTCAAAAGCGATTAATAGGAGATGAATTTTTCTTTAAAGGCCACTTCCCAAATGCTCCCATTTTACCCGGTGCCCTCATGCAGGAAATGACCACTCAAGCAGCAGGTATACTGATCGCTAGGAAGTATAATCCAATGGGAGAGAGCTACGATACAAATAGCTTCGATCTCAATAATCCAGCTCTTGGTGTTCTCTCTAGAATAAAAGATGCGAAATTTAAAAGCTTCGCTCGTCCTGGAGACCTTATTACTGTAAGAGCGGAATTAGTTGAAAAATTAAGCAATGCCTTTGAATTTAAAGCAACGGTGAGCAAAGAGAATTCTTCAGGTACAAAGGTGATTATGAAAAATCACTTCCTTTTAACAAATATTCCTTCCTCACTCTTAGTAAAAGATTTCATCTGAGTCATAGGTGAAATTACCTAATAATGGGAAATAGTGTTGAGCAGTTTAGGTCGGGAAACATCATGATAAGGATAACAAAGAAAGAACTAGAAGCAATGACTGATGGTCGCCATCGGGCCCGTTTGATTAATTGTCTCTCTGGTGTAAAAACGGCGATTTTGATTGGAACCGTTAATAAAGAGAATCAATCTAATGTCGCTGTTTTCTCCTCTCTTTTTCATCTTGGGGCCAATCCCGCATTAATGGGATTCATTGTTCGCCCTGATGTCTCCCCTCGACATACATATCAAAACATCCTGGATAGGGGAGAGTTTACCTGCAATATATTGGGATCTAAATTTCAAAAATCAATTCATCACACTTCTGCTCGTTTCTCTGAGGATCAGAGTGAGTTCAAGTGCTGTGGCCTGGAAGAGGAATATATCGACGGTTTCGTTGCACCTTTTGTTAAAGAGTCTCCTTTAAAGTGGAGTATGTCCTTGGTTAGGGTTGTGGATATTCCAGAAAATGGCACTCATATGGTGATTGGTGCAGTGGAGGGGATCTTTATGGAGAAAGATGTGAGGGCCAGTGATGGATTCTTAAACCTTTATGAAATTGATCCATGCTTGGTATCAGGTCTTGACTGTTATCATCAGGTTAAAGAAGGTCAACGGTATTCATATGCTAAGCCAGATCAGGTGCCTGTCACTTTGTAAGAGATTATCTAAAACTGAGTAGAAACGTCTTTTGACTTGGCTACTACTTTCAATGTTATAATAAATTTGTCATTAACTTAAATACTAAGGATCGGTATTGGCGGATTCAGGAAAAAAGGGGATAGGTGTTGAGTCAGCAGCTCAAATGCTCTCCGGACTTGATAAAGAAAACCGCGACCGTGTTCTAGAAATTATGTCTAAAAAAGATCCTAAAATGGCAGAGCTCATAAAAATGAACTTAGTGCAAATTGATGACCTTAAAAATATGACAGTCTCAATGCTCCAGGACTTTATGAAAGAAGTTGACCTAAAGGATTTGGCCTTAGCATTAAAATTTGCTGATAAAACAACTGTAAAATTCTTCTGTCAAAATCTAAGTAAATCAATGGCGTTGGAAATAACGGATATTATAGATATTCAAAAAGTACAAAAATCGACTGCCCAACAAGCCTATCAAAAAGTTATGGATAAGGTGAGACTACTTGTTGATAAGGGCACATTGATACTTAATAAAGACTCTGATCAATTCGTATAAAAAAGCTATTAGGCCAAGGAAGGCCGTGCATGGGGAGGGGTATCCAGGGATGGAGAACCCCCCCCTTTTTTTAATTACATTTATAAGCAGTCGCCACTACTTCTCTGTTACTGCCATTTGAGATTTCATCTTCAATAAATATAGAGTCAGCACCTTTGCTAGCCGCCTTGTTTCTCGCCATATTTCTTGCCAATTCCGTAGAGCCCTTTGAATGGGTTCCTATTACCTTGGTCACAACCTCACAGTCGTCCTTTGGAGCCCTCTTTAGTACTTCCACCTCGCGGGACTTGTCAGTCAATTTATAGGGATCGCTAGCGCAGCTGACGAGTAAAGTTAATGATAGCAATATTAAGTACTTAGACATAGTTCTCTCCTTGAGTTCATGGTTGTTTTTCATTTTATAGCAAAGGGATAGGAGAACAATCCTAAAAATATTACGCTTCGCGTTGAGATCTTTTCAATTTGTGCTAGAAACACTTAATTTTGAAAAGGAAACGTAAATGAATGTTAAGAAATGGCTTGTATTGGCCTTATCAATTAGTTTTGTCCCAGTCGTTCAGGCCGAAGAAGTACCTCAATCGAAGAGTGAGTTTTGCTCCCAATACAAAAGTATGAAAGGGAATCGTACTCAAGTTATTCTTGGACAGGATGAAATGAGAATGGCCTTTCAAAATAATGGGGGCCTCATTAACGGTGGCGTTTGTTGGTGGCACTCTCGTTTTCAAAGGAATGCCGCATATTTGACTATTTTTAGACCTGATCTACCAATACCTAGCTCAAATGAAGCAAAAGAAATCATTAAAGACATTAGGTTTGCAACTGACGTTATAACGATTCCAGGCTTTGCAAATTTCAATGAATTCTCTCGTTATTTTAGAGCAGAAATTCAAAGCCGTTTAGATGGTTGGCAGAGAACAGATGGTTTCTTAAAGCAGCAATGGATTGTAGGTCTCGCTGGTGCCTCGGAAACAACTCAAGAAAAAATGAAAAAGGGCATGGATAATCTTTATAAGCAAGTATCTCAAGGAGATGTTGTTTATCAGAAATTACAAATCAAGGGAATTGTCGCCCATGCTTGGCTGGTTATAGGAATGACGAAGGTTGCTAATGGTTACGATCTAGAAGTCATCGATTCGAATAGTCCTGTCCGCACTCAAGCTTATCGTTATCGTGAAGGGGATACTTCATTCTATCATTATTATTATGGAAATTTCGTTCCTTACACAGGACACAATCGTGAGCTCAACAAATTAAAGAAAAAGGTTAAGAAATTTTGTAAATAAAATGATTTCGATACCTTGTGAATAGAAGGCCGAATGATTTTGTAAAAATTATAAAAAGATAAGTTTTTTTTACTTCTGAATATTAAATTCATGTAACTAAAAGCACCACACAACATCCTTTACCCTATTGGAGGGAATATGAAACTTTTGATTACTACGCTGGCAACTCTCTTTGCTCTATTATCAACTTCTACTTTTGCTGTTGATATGAGTCAAAAAGAACTAGCAAAAAAACAACTCACGAATTCTTATAATGCTTTTAAGGGCATGGACGATGGAGAGTACTCAAAGAGTTTAAAAGAGCTTTCAGCTGCTGCTCGTAAGGCCGACCTTGTTCAAGAAGCAGAGCTTTTTGATAAGCTTGCTAAAGACCCAGCAAGTCGTTTCGAAATCCTTTCTCAAATGAAAGAGCAGATAGAAACTGGTTCAGAGAATGGAATCTATTTTATCGTTTATCTCATGTACCCACAGACCTGGTGCTTTGCAGGTGATTTAAGATGTGGTTTTGGTGTAGGTCTATTATCCCTTCTTACTCTTGAGGGTGAAGAAGCATCAGACTTATAAAAAATATAAAATTTAATTTCAATAAGCCGCCTTTTTGGCGGCTTTCTTTTTTTCAAGATACCCCATAACGTTGTCACGACGTGTTATAAATGTGAGTAATGAAGCTATTTTACCTACTCACATTATTAGGCATGTCCTTAGTCTTGAGCCCCTTGAGTGCTCAAGTCATTCATGTTCTATACGGTGATCTAAAACCTGGACAACAGAAGATACTAGATCGAGTCTTTAAGCCTCGTTTAGAAGACTTAAAAGCATTGGAACAAGTATCTAAAGTGATCCAAAAGCCTAAGGCCACCAATCTAGATCTTATGGAGGCCTTGAGGTCGCCTGAGAGTATCGGAGTTATTTTTTTAGGTCATCCTGCAATAAAAACCAAAGGTGTTTTTCCAGATAAAAAAATCATACATGGTTATCTCATGGATGCTGATGGTCGCTATCTTCCTAAGGAGATTCTTAGTGGAGCAAATCCCCAACTAAAATTTCTCTCCATAATGACCTGTCATGAAAGTGCAGTGCTGCCTCTTTACCTAAACTCTCTTCCTGATCACGTTCAGTACTACAAAAGCCCGACACATCATATTGATGGTCTTGCAAATCCACTCTATGAATTTACTTCATTTTATTCTACTCCTGAAATTTTAGATAAGGTTTTAAATGACTTTAATAAGAGGAAGTATGATGACTTTAAATTATTGTCTAATCCTAAAGTCGGCACACTGAAAATTTAAATAAAAGACCTTGTGAGTAGCCGTTTTTCTTATGGTGTAGTTTTGAATGATCGTTTTATAGGTGCCCTTTATGCTCAAAAAACAAAGAGAGGGCGTTTGTTAAATTCTTCAACATACTTATTGGATATTTATCAGGGGGATTTAACAGGCAATGAAAATAATCTTCGTATCTTCCCAGATGATCCTAACCGACCAAGACCACTAGGTTTGAAGGTTGTAGATGATATTCTTCTTGAAGAGGTAAGACTAAATGATGAAATTATTGTCTCAAAAGGGCCAATCCACCTAGGCGATCAAGAATTCTTTCCAGATATGAATGAAGGTCTTGGCTTCTTAGCAAATGAAGAAGATTTTAAAAGAAGTCCATTTCAAAGTATTTGGGAGGGGGCGTGGTAAAAAAGGTTTTACTGATTTTCTTTTTTCTTATATCAAGCGTTTCGGCCCTAGAGGGAAAAACGTTTATATTTTTCATAAACGGGGATTGGTTTTATCAAGGTCCGGTTTACGAGGATGAGTCGATAAGGTTGAGGGATCAGGCCAATTTGATATATCGTCAAATGGTAAAAGTCGCAAAAAGAGACTCAGATAATAATTATGTACTTTTCTATGACCCCCTTGGAAAAGGGAGTGTTATAAATCGAAAATGGGTTAAATTGAGGGTTTATAAAAAAGGTAAAAAGGTTTTTGGTCTTGGTTTAAAAAAAGCAGAGGTTAATACAGGAAGCCTTGAGTTCTATAGTGTGTTTAAAAAGATTATTTCCGATAATCTAGGAAGTCTCACTCAAAAACAGAAAGTTCTATATTATTATGGTGAGCACTTTCCAGCTTATGGAGAGTTAACTCTTGATCAAACAGGAAGCGATTCATCTGAAAAAGGCAGTATTGGTTTAAAAAAAGTTTTAAGCTTAATGAACTTAATCGGACCCATTGATACAGCAATCTTTCATACTTGTTATATGAATGCCATCGATTACGTAGGTCCTCTCTTAGGTAAGGCCCGGCAAGTTGTGTTGCCCTCAAAGGCGATATTAAATACTCATTTAAATTGGGCTAAGGCCTTACAGACAAAAAACCTTGATGAAATGGCGGACAAATTCATCGAAATTAATCGTCTTAGTTCAAAGTATTACTTTGTAAAATATGGACAAGAAGCAACGAAATTATCTTCCTTAACTGAGTTGCTTAATTCAAACGTATCTCGAAAGCATTGGAACTCTTGGTTAGAACAGGGAAGAGTAACGAGTTTTGAGTCCTTAAAAAATCGCGGAGATGAAGTTTTATTTTTAACTCCATTATCTGAAATGGATAGTCGGGAAGTACAGGTTCCCTTCTATGACTATATTAACCTTATTAACCAGTACTTATTAAGTGACGATATTTTACTTAATACTATAGATTCTCACCTCGATAAGTATCCACACCTAGAAAAACTTAAAAAGGTTATAAGTACACCTAACCTGTAAGGTTTTTTCAGAGACGCAAGGCCAATCATTCCTCTATGATAAATAGATGGATACTCTTAAACAATTTGTAATACTTTGCCTTGTGCTGTTCTCTCTTGGTCCTTCTAGATCACCTGTTTGTTCACTTGTAGGCGATTATGTCGTTATGGACCTCACTAATGAATCTGGACGCTATGATAATGGCTATAAAGAAGAGCGCTACAACTATGTTCTTGATCAGTTTTTGGTCGAATTTGGCCCAGATGTGGCAAAGGGGAATGGCAGTCTCTTTATCCAGCGAGATTGGAGTGATGGAGCTGTTAATGCTTGGGCCTGGAGGATAGGCAAGGAATATTGGCTTGAGATCCCAGGAGGCATGGCAAGGTTTTATCTAATTAAAGAAAGCGGGTTTTTATCAACACTTTGTCACGAACTTGGACACCTCTTAGGAGGAACTCCTCATAGGAACTCGATTAGCTATGAAGGCCAAGCCGACTACTATAGTTCCATGAAGTGTATGGGCAGGATGCTAAAAAGGCTTGGTTACCAAGAAAAGATTGATGGAACCATTCATTGTGAGGGGCGCTTTTGTAATGAAAGATACGCTGGAATATTAAGTCTCACATCTTACTATGCTGAATTAGAGAAAAAACCAATACCTTCTCTAAAGACTCCGTCTACAGATGTTGTCAATCGTACTCTCTCGAGCCATCCTTCAGGACAATGTCGTTTTGATACAATGATAGAAGCCTTAAAATGTGCCAATAAAGATAGCTTTTCTTATATAGATGCTTTTAAGGGTGCTTGTCGTGGCGTTGGAGCAAGGCCTCTATGCTGGTTTAATCCAGAAGAATTTCTCGGGCACAACTGAAAATTCTTTTGTAGTTTCCTTGATTCCAGGTCGCTTCCATCTCTTGAAACTTAGATGCCAAATACTGAGTTTGAAAATTATTTTCGATTAAAAAGTCCACAATATCGTGACTGAGAATAAATACACAACTCATAGGCGGAGTATTACTGGACTGGAGACCTTGAGGGAAACCACTACCGTCAGGTAGTTCGTGGTGGTCCAATATAATCTTATACGCATCATGGTTTATTCCCTTCAGGGCCTCCATCCTTTCTGCGGCCTTCTTGCTATGCACTTTCACAATCTCTATTTCGTTGGCATCAGTTAATTCGGAGAGACTTCTTATCTTTCCAAGCCTCTGGTCGCGTATTTCTAAATCATGATAGAAGCATGCGTACATCATTTGTTTTACTGTTTGGTCATTTGACCAGTTAAGCTTATTTAAAAGGTAAGACGTAAAATAAATATTTAGAATAGAGTGCTCTACTAAGTAATCATCTTGTGTAAGGTAGTTTTTAAGAATTTTAAAAAGATCATTGTTTTCTTTTATACTGGTTAGAACTCTTTCCATAGAGCGGTTGACAAATTCTTGGTGCATTTTACTAACTTTTAGAGCATCGAGTTGCTCTTGAGCGACAGTAAAGGCCAAGTCGAGTGCTGCGAAAGTTACTTCTTGTATATTTTGCTGCTCCTCTTTGACTGGAGACTCTAGTAGGTCTTTCGTCTTTTGTAGAAAGATATTGTAGTCATCTTTTTCTAGAAAAAAGTAATCAACCTTTTTAGGCTCGTAATGTTTGATTACGCTTTTCATATCTTTGTTTGTTGCAGTCGCAACCTGGACGAATTTTCCATCACCTATCTCTAGATATAAGTTGAACTCTTGTTGGGCAAATCTCATTAGGAATTGAGGCTTTACTTTCTTGTATTCACTCTTCTTATCAGCTTTTTTGGATGGTCTTTCATTACTTTCTGAACTTACCTGCTTATCCAATACATTATTTATACATTGGAAAATTTCTTCGTCATCTGCTGGTTTTTCTAAGAAAGCATTTAATTTGTTGTCTTTGTAGAATGTATTAAACTCCTCATAGTCATCTAAAGAACCTGCTGTCATAAGGATGAAGGGGAGATTTGTTTCAGATGTATTGAATTTATAGAGCTGACCACCATTGGCCTTTGGCATTGAATAGTCAGATAAAATGATTTTGATATCACTATTTTCTTTAAGTACTTCTTGCGCCTCGAGTCCATTACTTGCTTTAACTATTGCTAAGTCATTGGACCTCCCCACCAAAAATGGACAGTTTTCTTAGTGTAGTATAATTACTATCTA
>JAFMBV010000192.1 GCA_017858255.1 Bacteriovoracaceae bacterium | reverse complement strand
GCAATGATCTGTTCCTCTTTGTAATGAACTCGTCCCATAACTGACTCCTTTGGTAGTATTATACCAATTTATGTGGACTAGTTTTTGGGGTGCACCTCAACAGATCATTGCAAGAAAGTTCAGAAGGAAACTCTACTTCAAGGTAAGTGAGTTAAATCGTCTATTGGAAAATTCAATCGAAAGATAGGAGGTTCCAATGTCGATTAAAGAATACCAAGAAGACGGTAAAACCTTATTTGAAGTTTATGTTCACGTTAAAAGCAATGTTGATCCACTAATTAGAGTTCAACGGCGAAAACGAAACATAAAGACATATAAGGATGCTGTTAAGGAACAGACGAGAATTACAAAACTTGCCTTGAGAGAACTAGGTTCTCGTGAGGAAAAGGGTGGTACCTGGGAGAGAATTTTAGAACTCTGGTACTATGATCAAGTCCACAATGATTTAGAAGGACGTTATACAAACAAGTTTACTGTAGATGATTATTACAAAATGTTATGTCGCTACACTAAAACTTGGTTGAAGCGAAGGCCTTGCGAAATTACGCGTGGTGATGCCAAAAAAGTCATTGAGGAATTGAACAAGCTAGGGAAATCAAAAAGCTTTATCGTTAAAGTAAAAAATACTATCAATGTTGTTTTCCAATGGGGAATTGACCATCGACATATTAAAGATGTTTTTGTCAGCCCTGTTCAAGGAATCAAGGTTGATAAACGTGAAGACAAATTCCCTGAAATCCTTAATCTCACTGAGATACGACAGTTTCTTTTCGAGGCAAAGAGACAAAACCATCCGTGGTACCCAATTTGGGCCATGGCACTTTTAACTGGAATGCGAAGTGGAGAATTGTATGCTCTTGAGTGGAATGATGCTGATTTAGAAAACAGGATCATTCGCGTTACAAAGTCTTTTAATAAAAGGACTAATGAGATCAAATCTACGAAAGCAGGTTATTGGAGAAATGTACCCATCTCAGATGAACTTAATAAGCTCTTAGTTGAGCTAAAAGGATTAACTGGAAATCAAAGACATTTACTTCCAAGAAGTAAGCAATGGGATCGAGGGGATCAAAGTCGTCCCTTGAGGGCCTTCCTTGTTGGGATCGGTCTTCCATCTGTTAAATTCCATACTTTAAGAGCTTGCTTTGCAACACAGTTATTAGCCGACAGTGTAGAGATGACTAAGGTTATGAAGATCGGCGGCTGGAAGGATATTAAAACCATGCAAATTTACTTACGGCTTGCCGGAGTAGATGAGCGAGGGGCTACAAATAGCCTTAGATTTCTTCCTAGTGACGAGGCTGTTATGGGTCATGTGGTGGAACTTTTTAATTTCAAAAAATGACTTCAATAGGTAGGCTGGACTACCAGCCTACCTATTGAACCCTCAAAAGTCAAAAATAGGCCTTGTAAGCCATTAAAATTAAAGCTTTTAACTTATTTTTCGTGATGTTAACAAAAAAATGTTAGAATCACGATAAGTGTGTTAGAATAAGCGTATGGAAGCTATGAATATACTAAATCAATATTTACCAAATCTTAATGTCGAGCAAGAGAAGATTCTTCTAAAGGGTCTTCCTGTCTTTATTAAGAATAAGTACAAGTTCAGCGAAATTATCATAAATAAGATGCCTTATTTATTGGTGGTGGTGAAAGACAGGGATTTTGGGCCTAGAGAGCTTAAAAAGCACATGAAGATAATAAATAATGCCATAGACCTTCAAATTATTTGGTATTTCAAAGAGCTTCATTTCAATAAAGTTCAGAGAATGATTCAAAACGGTGAAAATTTCATTATTGAAAATAAACAGGTTCATCTACCTATTATTGGAACATCTCTAAAAAAGCAGTCTGATAAGAAGATTGGTTCAGAGAAATTAAATGGATTAGCAGAAAATATCCTAATTAGAGAAATTCTAAAGGGGGATGTTTCTGGTAAGAATAAAAGGGATATAGCAAAGGATTTCAATGTCACTGAAATGACAATTGGTCGAGCAATCAACAGACTATTAGCCAATGATCTTTGTTTTGAAGAAAAGGACAATACTTCTAAATTGGTGAATTTTTATTCTAAAGATGAGCTATGGGAATTTTTGAGAGAGAGAATAGGAAGCCCCGTTAAAGAAGAAATTTATATAGAGCAAAAGCCGAAAGGTCTTCCTCGCTCTGGGATTTCAGCATTATCCAAATTAACAATGTTGGCTGAGGACGATATTCCAACTTATGCCATAAGTAAGAAGGAATTTAAAAAGAGCTACGACAAAGAAGACTCTGTATTTAAAGAGTTTGCTAAGGCCAAAGTTGAATTATGGAACAGGGAGCCGATATTAACTAAAAAAGGTGTTATTAATCCATTAGATATATATCTAATCCATAAGGACGATGAGGACGAAAGAGTTCAGATTGAACTTGAAAAGCTCCTTAATGAAAATGAATTTGAAATAGGAAGAGATAATGATTAGAGGATTAGATCACTTTAGAGAAAGATTTAAAGATTATTCGGATGACTTCATCTTAGTTGGTGGTGTTGCTAGTTATGTTTTATTGGATGAGGCTGGTGCGGATAGGGTAAGACCTACAAAAGATTTAGACATTGTTCTTATGATGAAACCATCAGACGGATTTTTAAATACTCTTAAAGATTATGTAAAAGAAGGGGAGTATGAAATACAAAAGGGTGATAATGATCAAGCGACTTTCTATAGGTTCTTAAAACCAAAGAAAGAAGAATTTCCTATTATGCTTGAGCTATTTGCAACGGCAGATAGTAGCTTTGAATTGTATGAAGATCAGCACATAATCCCAATCACGACCCCAAGTGAAGTTGAATCATTGTCAGCAATTTTATTAGATGATGAGTATTACGCTTTAATAAAGAAGAACGCAGTTGAAAAGGACGGGATCAATCTTTTAAATCCTTTTGCTTTAATTCCATTTAAGGCCAAGGCGTATTTAGAAATCAAAGAAAGGAAAGAGGATTCCAAGAACTGGAAAAAGCATAGAGGTGACATTATAAACCTCGCGGTGACGTTCCTAAATGAAGAATCAGAGGAAAAACTAACTGGAAAGGTGAAGGATCACTTTTTAAAGTTTATGGAGCAATTAAAAAAAGAAATTAACGCAGATATTATTAAGGGAGCTTGCAAACAAAAGGTTCCAAGTGAAATGATAATTTCTTTGTTAGAAAAAACGTTTTTATAAAGCAAGTATGAATAAAAAAAGTAAATATAGAAGAATAGGAATTAAAAAGAATGAGCTTTAAAAATACATCTAAAATATCACATATTGAAATGAATGTCTTAAATTACGCAGAGGCTATTCGCTTCTATGAT